>CALEAR010000026.1 GCA_937943665.1 uncultured Alcanivoracaceae bacterium | reverse complement strand
GCGAAATAATTTTTGCTTCTGCTGGATTTTCTAGCAAATAATCATGGAACAACTCATTCATGGTTTGTTCCACGGCGGTGCGCACCTCAGAGGACACAAGCTTCTCTTTGGTTTGGCTTGAAAACTTTGGATCTGGCACCTGTACTGATACCACAGCGGTAAGGCCTTCACGGGCATCATCCCCAGAAGTATTCACCTTTTCCCTGCGCAGCAGGCCTTCACTTTCCATATAACTATTGAGTGTACGGGTGAGGGCAGCCCTAAAGCCCGCTAAGTGGCTTCCCCCATCGCGTTGGGGAATATTGTTAGTAAAGCAGAAGATGTTTTCGTTGTAGGAATCTGTCCACTGTAATGCCACTTCCACGCCAATGCCATCTTCTCGACTTTCATCCTTAAAATGAAACACGGAATTAAGTGGTGTTCTTGCGCGGTTTAAGTAATCCACAAATGCGGATAGCCCCCCTTCATAGGCAAAAAGCTCTTCCTTGCCCGTGCGTTCATCCTTTAGCTCAATGGCTATGCCAGAGTTCAAGAAACTCAGTTCCCGTAGACGCTTCTCTAAAATCTCATACTGGAATTCAATATTGCTAAAGGTTTCAGCGCTAGGTTTAAAGCTAATGCGGGTACCGGTTTGATCCGTATCGCCCACGACGCTTAAAGGACCCTGCGGCTCCCCATGGCGGTATTCTTGCTCATAAATCTTGCCATTTCTCCAAATGGTGAGCTTGAGCTTTTCGGATAAGGCGTTAACCACCGACACCCCCACACCATGGAGGCCGCCAGACACCTTATAGCTGTTTTCATCGAATTTACCGCCTGCGTGCAACACCGTCATAATCACTTCCGCGGCAGACACACCTTCTTCAGGGTGAATATCCACAGGAATACCACGGCCGTTATCCGAGCAGCTAATACTTTCATCCGCATGGATGGTAACACTGATTTTATCGCAATACCCCGCTAAGGCCTCATCAATGGAGTTATCCACCACCTCAAACACCATGTGGTGCAACCCCGTGCCATCATCGGTATCACCGATGTACATGCCGGGTCTTTTTCTCACTGCATCCAAACCGCGTAATACGCGAATATTGGAGGAATCATAACTATTCTCTGGCATCATTATTTCCTTCGTTTATGTTCGCTTCTGTTTGGACGCATTCCTTTAGCTCACCTTGTTCCACGTGGAACACTTTACTCCCTTGTGCATCAACAAGTGTTCGGGGTAACCCCTCCAGAGTTAATGCCGTATAGATCACTTGTTGGTTAAGCTGTGATAACTTTTCCACCAACCAACCCATATGATCTGCATCGAGTTCGGCGGCCATATCATCCACCAACACAACGGGTTGTAACTGTTTCTCTTCCACGAGATATTCCAGCTGGGCTAACCCAAGCAACATAGAAAGCGTTTTAATTTGCCCACGAGACAGTGCCTCTTTTGCGATAACACCATCCACTGTAATACGGATATCTGCGCGATGCGCCCCTCGAGAGGTAAATCCTCTCTGGCGATCCACCTCAAAGGATTCCTTTAACCCCTGAGATAAATCCACCCCTTCGGGCCACCCCGTATGCAATACTAAACGTACGTCCAACTCACCCAAAACACCACCTAACAAAGCCTGAAACCGGGCCTCTACGTGCTCTAGATGCTTTCTTCGCAGACCTGTTATCTTATCAGAAATCTGCACCAATTGTTCATCCCAAACCTTGATTTCTTCAGGGTTTAAATGAACTTGCTTTAACAATTCATTGCGTTGCCGAAGTACTTTATTAAGGTTTTTCCACAAGCCGTGAAACTCATGTTCCACGTGGAACAACCCCCAATCCAAAAAGCGTCGGCGTATCTCCGCCGCCCCATAAATAATCTCTGTACTTTCGCTATGGAATACTTGAACAGGAAATACTTTTGCTAAGGTGCTTAGGCTAGAAATATTCTCCCCGTTTAAACGTAGTGCAGTGAAAGCTCTTCGCTCCCTCGCCACACCCAGGCTATGCAACACACCATGCACCTGTACCTGTGCGTGTAAATAAAACACCTCGGCACCACGAGATAACAAATGCTGCAAGCGCGAAGTACGAAAACTTTTACCGCTACCTAATAAATAAATGGCTTCTAAAAGGCTGGTTTTACCCGAACCGTTATCACCAACAACAATAGTATTTGTGGGGGAGGGAGAAAAAACAAAAGAGGAGTAATTACGGAAATGCTGACCCTTAATTTGTTTTAGTATCATATGCGTAGCAGCCAAAACGAGGCGGCAGCACCGCCTCGTTGTTCACTCTTACAGGCGCATGGGCATTACCACATACAGGCAGCCCTCGGCATTGGGATCCACAATTACTGCACTGCTATTGCTATCTCCCAACTGAATCAACACCTCGGTGCCATTCAAAATGTTAAGCACATCCAACAGGTAATTCACATTAAAGCCAATTTCAAACTCATCCTCGTTATAGGCCACTGAAAGCTCTTCAAAGGCCTCTTCTTGTTCTGGGTTGTTTGCCACTAGCTTTAAGGTATTGGGCGATAATAGGAAGCGCACACCGCGATACTTCTCGTTTGAGAGAATCGATACACGCTGCATGGATTGGCGCAATAGCTCGCGATCCGCCTGCACGGCACGGGAAGTGTTTTTAGGAATCACGCGTTCAAAATCAGGGAAGGTGGCATCCACCAAGTGGGAAGTAAAGGTTAAGTCATTGATTTGAATGCGAATATGACGATCCCCCAACACCACCTGAATATCTTCATTGTAATCCGCTAACAAGCGAGAGAGCTCATTCACCCCCTTACGCGGCACAATAACTTGGGTTTCAGCCTCCACACTTTCCACCTGGGCTTCTGCTAAGGCTAGGCGGTGCCCATCAGTGGCCACAGTGCGTAATAAGCCTGGTTTTAATTGGAACAGCATGCCGTTAAGATAAAACCGCACATCCTGCTGCGCCATAGAAAAGGCCGCACTATCGATGACACGACGCAACTGAGCCGGTGCCACAGTAAACTGCACACCATCAACACTTTCCTCTGTGCGGGGAAAATCTGAAGCAGGGAGGGTACCCAGCGTAAAACGACTACGACCAGAACGAATCACTAAGCGTTCGTTCTCATGGCTAAAGCTTACATCCGCTTCAGCGGGTAGGTTCTTACAAATATCCACCAACTTACGCGCTGGAATAGTGGTGGCCCCTTGAACCACATCTCCCACAAGCCCAACCTCAGCGTGGAGTTCGAGCTCCATATCTGTTCCTGTCATACGCAGGCGGTTCTCTATGGCTTCCACAAGAATATTTGAGAGAACAGGTTGTGTGTGGCGACGCTCCACCACGCCTGCAACTTGCAGTAGGGGTTTTAATAAATCTTCGCGATTAATGGTAAATTGCATAAACCTGTCCTTTTACTTAAGAGGTTAGACTTCGTAATAGGTTTTGATAATCTTCTTCAATATCAGTGCTTTCTTCACGTAAAGCTGCCACGCGTCGACAAGCATGTAACACTGTGGTGTGATCTCGGCCTCCAAAGGCGTTACCTATTTCTGGATAACTATGGCTAGTGAGCTCCTTCGATAAAGCCATGGCTATTTGTCGCGGCCTTGCCACCGAACGGCTCCTGCGGCTAGAAAGTAAATCACTCACCTTGATCTTGTAATACTCGGCCACAGTTCTCTGAATATTATCTATGTTTACTTGCCGTGCTTGAAGGGCCAATAAATCCCGTAGAGCCTCTTTTACCAAACCTAGGCTAATGGGGGTGCCAGTGAATTCGCTATGGGCCACCACCCGCTTTAATGCGCCTTCTAGCTCACGCACGTTAGAACGAATTCGCTGTGCAATAAAGAAAGCCACATCATCGGTGAGTTCCTTGCCGCTTTCCTCGGCTTTCTTCTTAAGAATGGCCACACGCGTTTCCAACTCTGGGGGCTCTAACGGTTGCGATAACCCCCAACCAAAACGGCTCTTTAAGCGCTCTTCAAGACCTTCGATTTCTTTTGGGTACTTATCACTAGTGAGAATAATTTGCTGGCCATTCTCAATCAATGCATTAAAGGTGTGGAAAAACTCATCCTGAGAAACTTCTTTCCCAGCAAAAAACTGAATATCGTCAATAAGCAGGGCATTTACCCCACGGTAAAAACGCTTAAACTCATCAATGGTTTTATTTCGAATTCCAGAAACCATCTCTGTAAAGAAGCGCTCACTATGCACATAAACCACTGTTGCATCAGGGTTTTTCTTTAAAATAGCATTACCCACTGCATGCATTAAGTGGGTTTTCCCCAGGCCCACGCCACCATATAAGAGGAGGGGGTTATACCCAGGCGCCCCAGGAGATTCTGCCACCTGTTGTGCTGCTGCGGCTGCCATTTGGTTAGATTTACCTTCCACAAAGTTTTCAAAGGTAAACGCCTTATTCAAATTGGTGCGACGCTTCATCATAGCGGCTGAATCTGTTTTACGAGGCTCAACGCGCTTTTCTTTTTCCTTAACTTGAGACGTCAATACCTGTTGTAAGGTTTTAGCCCCACCTCTCACTGTGGCGGGCGCAACAGCACCTGAACTTTCAGCAGGCGGTTTGGGCACCGAAACCGGCGGCTTATTAGCACGCACATCACCCACCATTACATCAATGGTGGGCATAACACCATCATGTAGCTCTGCGTAAATATCTTTTATTTTTTCTAAATATTTTTCTCGCACCCAATCCACAATAAATCGGTTAGGTGCCAAAAGGATAAGCTTATTCTCATCCTCAGAAACACTAGGCTGTAGTGGATGAACCCACATATTAAATTGTTGACTTGGGAGTTCCTCTTGTAACCGAGAAACACACAATTTCCAAACATGCACTAACACAAAGATTACCCACAGGCCAAGTAAAAGAAACCCATTCTAGCCACAGAACCCAAAGTTATCCACAGCTAATTGGCAGTTTTCATCAGCTTAAAACACCCCCTCTCTTCGCGTCATAATATGTCGCAGTAGAAATTTTTCTGTGGATAAGTACTAGGAAAAGCCCTTGCACAATCTCTGTACAAAGTTGTGTATAACTGCCACTCCCTATTTCATCCACAAATGATCACCGAGAATACATGGGTTACACTAAGGTAATTACCCCCTATACAAACAAAGATATCAACAACACAAGTAAATGATTTTTAAGAACTTTAATGAGTTATCCACAGAATTATCCCGCACCTACTAATACGATTCACTACGGATAAATTATTTATATAGAAGATATTAGGTAACCCCTGTATTCACCACAGGAGAATTACATTGACAATTACAGCAACGCTACGTAAGATCAGGCGCCTGATTAAGCTTCAATATCAACTTATTTAGGAAGAGAACCATGAAACGCACTTTTCAACCCAGTAACATTAAGCGCAAGCGTCTGCATGGCTTCCGTGCACGTATGGCAACTGCTGGTGGTCGTGCTGTATTAGCTCGCCGCCGTGCCAAAGGCCGTAAGCGTCTTTCTGCTTAAGAACGAATTCGGGAAATCAGTAAAGCCGCTGATGAACTCTGCTGATTTCCCTCGTTCCCACCGTTTATTAACTCCAAAAGATTACCAACGTGTGTTTCAACACACACACATCCGCATAACTACCCCTCACTTGTTACTTATTGCTAGCCAAAATCATCTCACTCATCCCCGATTAGGTTTAGCTATCACAAAAAAAAGAGCACCTTTAGCCGTTGTTAGAAATCAAATTAAACGGCACCTACGCAATGCATTTCGCACACAAAAACATCAGCTGAAAAATTACGACATGGTTTTTTTGCTAAGAAAAAACATATCCAAGCAAAACTTAGCTACAATGCACCGCGAAGCAAACCATTGCATTCATCTATTTCTTGCCAAGCAAGGTTAACCCTGCGAAACTGCAGCCATTTTTACAGTTTGATCGGTCACTATCATGCAAATACAACGTACTTTACTTTTTGTTGCCATCGGCGTGGTTACCTATTTAATGGTACTTGCCTGGAAAGATGATCATTCCCAACAAGAAACCCAACCAGCTCCAACAGTTGCTGAATCCTCACAACCGGAAGCTGGTGATTTTCCTGATGAAGCGGATGCACCTGAAGCTGTGGTGGATGCAGAGCTTGATGTAGATATAACAGAAAAACCTCAAGCTCAAGATAACCACATCATTACTGTAAAAACAGATGTTTACGATATTGAGATTGATCTAAATGGCGGGGATATCTCTAAAGTTGCCTTGCTACACTATCCACAAAAAGTGGATTCCCCCGATACCCCCTTTGTTTTATTAACCCCAGACCGCAGCTATGCAGCACAAAGCGGTTTTATTGGTCGACAGGGTACCCATGGATCCACAGTGGCAAAATGGGTAAGTGAGCATCAACATTATGAGCTCGAAGATGGGGAAGATAGCCTCACTGTTACCTTACAACTCAAGCAGGAAAACGGCACCCTCATTACTCGAAAGCTACTTTTCAGCCGTGATAGTTACGACATTAAAAACCAATACATTATTGATAACAGCGAAGGAAATGCCCCTTGGCGTGCAAGCTTGTTTGGCCAAATTACCCGCGATGGAAGCAGTGATCCAAGTAAAGACACCACGGGCTTTGCGCCCATGCCCACTTATTTAGGGGCAGCCTATTGGTCTCCTGATAAGCCTTACAATAAAGTTAAACTCTCTGATATTAAAAAAGGCAGCTTTGAAACCTCCCACGAAGGCGGATGGATCGCTTTCATTCAACACTACTTTGTTACCGCTTGGGTACCGGATCCACAACAAACCTATAAGTACAGCACGGTTTATTCGCCCAATCGTGATCGTTATATGCTGCGTTTTGTGAGCCCCTCCATTGAAGTGGAGCCTGGCCAAATTAAAGAAGTGGACGCAGATTTGTTTGTGGGCCCCAAAAAGCAAGATGAGCTAAAAGCCCTAAGCCCTGGCTTACATATGACCGTGGATTACGGTTGGTTGTGGTTTATTTCTCAGCCCATCTTTGCCTTATTGGTATTCTTACAAAGCGGCAATATCACCATTTTTGGCAAAGAAATTAGCCTAGGTTTCGGTGTGGGTAACTGGGGAGTGGCCATTATTCTCCTGACCTTCATTATTAAATTGCTGTTCTTTAAGTTATCAGCCACTAGCTATCGCTCCATGGCGCGGATGCGCAAAGTGGCGCCCGAAATGCAGCGTATTCGCGAGCAATACAAAAATGATCGCCAGAAGCAATCCATGGAAATGATGAAGCTCTATAAAAAAGAGCAAATCAACCCCTTAGGCGGTTGCTTGCCAATATTGGTACAAATGCCGGTGTTCATTTCCTTATATTATGTATTGCTAGAATCCGTTGAATTACGCCAAGCCCCTTTCTTTGGTTGGATTGTGGATCTTTCAGTGATGGATCCATTATTTATTCTGCCTTTACTGATGGGGGCCTCCATGTGGTTCCAAATGCGCTTGAACCCAGCGCCGCAGGATCCCACCCAAGCGCAGGTAATGAAATGGATGCCTGTGGTGTTTACAATATTCTTCCTTTGGTTCCCAGCCGGTTTGGTGCTTTACTGGCTCACCAACAACATTCTTTCAATTGCCCAACAGTGGTTTATTACCCGACAAATTGAGAAGGAATAAATGGAGGGGCCATCAGGCCCCTTTTTTTACATAGTGAAGAGACATATGGCATACCGTGAAGAAGATACCATAGTGGCTGTGGCCACTGCCCCTGGTGCAGGAGGAATTGGGGTGGTAAGGCTCTCAGGGCCAAAAGCGCACACCATTGGTAAAGCCTTGTGCCAACGCCATAAGGATTTCACCCCGCGCCATGCACATTTCCACCGTTTTTATGATGCAGAAAATAACTTAATTGATGAGGGCATAGTGCTTTACTTCCCCGGGCCTAATTCCTTTACAGGGGAAGATGTGGTGGAGCTGCAAGGCCATGGTGGCCCTGTTATTTTGGATCAAATGGTACGTTCTTGTATTCAGTTGGGTGCTAGGCAAGCTCAAGCGGGAGAATTTTCTTATCGTGCCTTTATGAATGATCGCATGGATCTTGCTCAAGCTGAGGCCATTGCGGATCTTATTGAAGCGAGCACCACCTCCGCGGCCCGTGCTGCGGTTAATTCCTTAACAGGAGCGTTTTCCCAACGCGTGAATGAACAAGTGGAAGAACTTGTGGCCTTGCGCATGTATGTGGAAGCCGCCATTGATTTCCCAGAGGAAGAAATTGATTTTTTATCCGATGGGCATATTGAACAACGCCTACATCAAGTGATTACCAGTACTCGCGAGGTGTTGCGGGTAGCGCAACAAGGCCGCTTGTTGCGTGAAGGAATTACTGTGGTGATTGCGGGGCGACCTAATGCGGGGAAATCCTCATTACTGAACTGTCTTGCGGGGGATGAGGTGGCCATTGTCACTGATATTCCGGGTACCACTCGAGATGTGTTGCGGGAAGTTATCCACATTGATGGTATGCCCATTAAAATTATTGATACGGCGGGATTACGGGAATCCCCTGATGTGGTAGAACAAGAGGGAATTCGCAGAGCTTGGCGGGAAATTGAAGGGGCGGATTACATATTACATGTGATTGATTCCACCTTAGCAGAGCCATCTGCGTTACAAGCGCCAGAACAGCAACTGCCTAAAGGGGAGCAATCTATTTTGGAGCTGAATATTCCGGTGTGCCATTTATGGAATAAGGCGGATGTGTCGGGGCTTACACCGGGCAAACTGAATGAAAATATTTTAGTTATCTCGGCTGCTACCGGGGATGGTGTAGAAGAATTAAAACAGCACCTTAAACAAACTGTGGGATTCCAAGGTGGAGAGGAGCCCGGTGCCTTTAGTGCCAGAAGACGCCACATCACCGCCCTAGAAGATTGTTTAGCCGCCTTAGAAAATGGTGCTGAACAGTTGCAAATGCATCAGGCAGGTGAATTGTTGGCGGAGGATTTACGCCAAGCCCATCAAGCTTTGGAAGAAATTACTGGCGCCTTTACCGCCGATGATCTGTTAGGGCGTATTTTTGGTAGCTTCTGTATTGGGAAGTGAAACGCTCAAAAAGATCGAATGCGAACAGTTACTACTTTAACCAACACGGGGAAGCCATTTTGTTGCGTCCCACCACCATTGGCGGCATGTTGGCGCAGCAGCACTTCCCCATTGAGGCTTATCGATTTAGCTAGGGCGGTAAAGGGTACAAAGACGCGAGGTTTCTCGCGTTTTTTATTTATCGCGCCAGTAATTATTCGCCGCTGCCACGGTTTGAAAGTTAATGGCAATCACTTGTGAGGCAGCGGTTAAGCTATCAGCAGATTCTGCATATTCAGGCCTGAGACGGTGTAATACCTCCGCATTGGGTTGGGTGGATTTTACGCCGCGGCGGCTTAAGGTAATGGCTAGCTCAAACCCTTCCTGTGGTGTTGCTGTGATTAAACTAGTTAGCCAAGTATCGCTCATAGGTTCACCTTTATTGTTTTGTGAAAGAATAGATATTTAGCCTAGCAGCTGAAGCATAAAAAGCATTAACAAAAATGATGTAAATCAAGTTTTTTGAAGAAGGGGGGAAGCTCCGTGCGCTAGCGTCAGCACTGCCGAGTTGCCGCCTCTGATGAAAGTTCTGGCGCGTGAGGCACGGAGCTAAAACACAGGGAAATCGCCGTCCTTGGCATCCCGGAGGAAACTATTAAAAAGGCTACAGGCATGGGTTGCCTGAAGGAATGTGAGTACTATAGGAGGAAATTTTATAACCGTAAAATACTAAATATGGATACAGTTATTAGTTTTTGTTATATATAAAAAGAGGAAGCACCACCTGAGAAGGTGGGGTAAGCGGTGCTTTTAAGTGAATTGATAGCGATAGATTTTTTTCAGTTTTTGCGGGCCATCCACGGTGACGCCTAAATCCTTCACCTTGCCATCATTTAAACCGTAACACCATCCATGAATTTGTAGAGGTTTATTATTGCGCCAAGCCTTCTGCACTATATTGGTGTGACATAAGTTATACACCTGTTGGATCACATTTAGTTCGCACACTCGGTTAAGCCGTTCTTCTTCATCGGCAATATTGGCTAAGGCTTTACGGTGATGATAAATGGTGTCTTTTATATCTAACAACCAGTTATCAATGAGTCCATTTTCTCCGGATTCCATGGCCGCACGCACTCCACCACAACCGTAATGGCCCACAATTAAAATGTGTTTCACCTCTAAGATTTCCACCGCAAATTGCACCACGGAAAGCATGTTCATATCGGTGTGGATCACCATATTGGAAACATTGCGGTGAACAAACACTTCCCCTGGGGCAAGATCCACCACTTGGTTGGCGGGGACACGGCTATCAGAGCAACCAATCCATAAAAACTCAGGCTTTTGCTGTGCTGCTAGGGTGGGAAAAAACTGCGGGTCAGTTTGTGCAATTTTCTCTGCCCATGCATGGTTACGACGAATGAGTTCTTTGATATCCATGATATGTTTGCATTCTTTGCGTGGGGATAGAAAAGGTAGCCTGAGTATATGGTGGCGGCTCAAGGGGTGCAAAATAAATTATGGGATAAAGGTATTTAATCACGGTTTTCGTGCTGTGAGGCAGCAAAATCACCAGCAACAAAGGATGGTGGGTAATCCCAGTTTTTGTGATTATAATCACGCTTTTTTTAGCAGCGCCAAGCTGTTAGTGATAGATGCTTAGTAAGGGCCCATTATGAGCGAACAAAAAGTGTATCCGTGGCGTTTTTTTTATGCGGGTGGTTTTGAACAGGTGCAATTGGATTCACCGCAGGATTTGGCACGGTTAAAGGAATTAGACCAAAAACTATGGGCCAGCCTTGCCTGCCCCACAGAAGGCTTGGAAATAGATGAACGCTTGCTGCAGTACATTGATATTAACAAAGATGGGCGTGTAAGAGCCCCAGAAATACTGGCTGTGGTGGATTGGGTGCTCACCCGTTTACACAATGCAGAATTACTTTTTACTGAAGGCCCAGTGCGCCTAACAGATTTCGCAGAGAACGAAGAAGGGCAAGCCTTAGCGCTTACTGCTAAGCGCTTATTGGAGGTACTTGAGCGTGATGAAGAGGAAGGTCTCACCGCGCAAGATACGGATAACATGGCGTTACTTTTTCCGCCGCACTTACCTAATGGGGATGGCTTGGTTCCCGCGACTCTCACTGAAAATGAGGCCTTAAAAACAGCCATTGGGCATATTATTGAATGTATTGGGGAAGAGAAGGACAGAAGTGGCGAACCCGCTGTTTCCGCAGCGGCCATTAATCATTTTTTTAAGCAGGCTAATGAAGTTCATCAGTGGTATGAAAAAGCGGAGGCGGTGCGTATTGAAGAGTTTGCAGATGCCACCGACCAAGCGGCAGCCGCTTATCGTGCGGTGAAAGAAAAGATAGATGATTTCTTTAACCGAGTGGCTCTTGTGGCCTACGATCCTCGAGCGGTGAATGTGGTGAATGGCGAAGAAGCAGAGTTGGTGCGTCTTTCTGCACAAAGCCTAGCCACCACAGAGGAGCTAGCCGCACTGCCGTTAGCCACCGTGGGAGAAAATCAAACGTTACCCTTAGTAGAAGGCATTAACCCCGCGTGGCAAGCAGCGGTAGTGGATTTCCACAAGCATGTGGTGGTGCCATTGTATGGTGAGGTTAATGAGCTAACGGAAGAGCAGTGGCGCAAGCTTAGTCAAAAGTTTACTGATTATTTTGCTTGGCAAGAGGCCAAACCCACCGTAGCGATTATGGAGCAATTAACAGCGGAGCAAGTGGCTGAGCTTGTGGACACTGGTGTGCAAGAACAGCTGTTAGATTTGGTGGAACAGGATGAAGCCGTGGCGGAGGCGGCCAATGGCCTTTTGGACTTGGATAAGCTACTACGCTGCCAACAAAGTTTGGTGGAGCTGTTAAAGAACTTTATTTCCTTTCAACACTTTTATAGCCGTAAGCGTAAGGCCATTTTCCAAGCCGGTACTTTGTATATCGATGGGAAAAGTTGTGATTTAGCGGTGGAAGTTAAGGATGTGGAAGCCCACGCCGCCGTGGCTGCTAACAGCAATAATTATTTGTTGTACTGCCGTTGTACTCGCCGTGGTGAACCGGTGAAGAATAAAGAAGAAATGTACATTGTGGTGGCAGTGACCGCAGGTAGTGAAGGGGGCCTAGTGGTGGGAAGAAACGGTCTCTTTTATGATCGTCAGGGGAACGACTGGGATGCCACCGTGGTGAAGGTGGTGGCGAGCCCTATTAGCATTCGCGAGGCTTTTTGGTCTCCGTACCGTCGCATTGCTAGCTTTATTTCGGAGCAAATTCAAAAGTTTGCCCAGGATCGTGATTCCGAAGTGGTGAGCAAAGCCAGTGGACAAGTGGCAGAAGCACCAGAAGGTGAAGCAACAAAAGCTTTCGATATTGCAAAATTCGCTGGAATTTTTGCTGCCATTGGGCTGGCTATGGCCGCGCTAGGTACTGCGTTTGCAGGGCTGGTGGCCGGGCTGAAAGCGTTACAGTGGTGGCAATGGCCATTGGTGGTGCTAGGGCTCATTATCTTTATTTCGGGACCTTCCATGCTATTGGCATGGTTTAAATTGCGTCAGCGTAACCTTGGCCCCATTTTGGATGCCAATGGTTGGGCGGTGAACACCCGAGCCCGAATTAGCATCAAGTTTGGTACCCAACTAACGCAGCTCGCCTATTTACCGAAAGGGGCACAGCGCACCTTTAATAGTGCCTCAGATAGCAAAAGCTATGTGAAGCCTTTATTAATTTGCTTAGGAATTACTGTGCTTTTGGCCCTGTGGGTGGTGTATAAAATGGAAGGGGTTTAATGCGTTTGGTCATAAAGCAGCAAAAAATGTCATGCTTGTTGAAAGCTATACAAGTGTCTATGAGATGGCGTTAGCAAAATCAGCATAAAGCCTCCTTGCAGCGCCTGTTCAATATGGAAGTGTTGAACAGGCGCTTTATATTTTGCGGTGTCAAAACACCGCGCATCGGGCGGTGGATAATTACCATAGAGAGCGCCAGTATGACCCTAAGACTATTTGTAGTGTTGATAACAAGTTTATTTTTGTTGGCTTGTTCTGAGGAGTCAGGGTTACCTAGGGAGTTTCAGGATGAAACACAAGGGGAGGAAAAGGAGGAAAGCTTTCCCCTAACACCTACGGATGCGGTGGCAGGAATCCCTTTTACCTATGAACTCCCACAGATAAAAACACTGAAAAACCCTAACGTTCATATTGTTAGGCTGCCTGTATGGGCACAATGGGATGAAGATAAACAGCAAATTGTGGGTACGCCAACTCACTCGGATGTAAGTGCTTACCAACCTTTTGAAGTGCGCGTAAGCGGAGAGTTAGGTGGGGAAAAGTTCGCACGTACCTATGAAGGCCACTTTGTTGTTTATCACACAGCAGCAGTACGAAAAAACAATAAAATTGATTATTACGACACCCCCTTTGATAACCAAGCTCGCCAATATCGAAATGATTTACAGCAAAGTGAGCTAAAGGGAGAAGTTCAGTTTTTACAAACTCACGCTAGCACCCCTTCGAAAGAAATTAACCACCACGTAGTGAAAAACGATGAAACCAAAAGCCAATACATGCCTAATATAGTGGCATTGCGAGAAGCATTATTATTGTTCTTGCCAGAGCTTGAGGAAGAACCCATTACCCTGCACGCCAAAATAAACGTGCCTGGTAAGCCTGAGTTGGTGCTGGCAATGAAGCACCCTAATGATTTATTTGCGGTGGATAAGCCAGCGGTAAGTCAATTGCATTATTCTAAGCGAGCATGGTCTGCAGTATTGCCTTGGGATTATGTGAACACTGGGCTATCTATTGAATTCATTGTGAATCAGGATGCTCCCACTGCAATATCAGGTGAGTTACCTTCTTCAGCCATTGATGTGGATCTTGCCACACAGCTTGAAATGCAGTTTGTGCGTTTGGGAATGTTGGTTGATCCTGTGGCCCCTAACAACAATCATTTCATGTTGAATGATCCTATTCTTGCCGCCACAGATTATTTCCAAACCGTGCCGGTTTCGCGTCTTGTGGTGGGCGCTTACACTGATATGAAGCTCAACAGCGCCATCGTGAATCAAGGCGGCAAAGCGCGTGTTTATGATATCCACAGCGAGAATCCCAATGACCGTTCAAGCGATAGCACAAATGCTGATGTGTATTCAGGAGATCTACGTGAGAATGTGGCCAAATCACAGGTGAGTGTGGGGATTAACCTTGCGAATGCGGGGGTGACGAGCTGGGATCTTTCACAAAACTATCCCCATTCAACCAAAATTATCACTAACCATCATGCTCGGGGCCTTTATAAGTGCACAGGGAAGGAAAAATGCCCAGAAAACGGTGCTTGGGTTGTGGAGCATGGATTGAGTGGGGGGAATGGTATTGGCACTATTATTTCTTCCTCCGGTAACGAGGCCAGCCATGAATGGGGGCATGCTTACGGGTTAGGCCATTACCCAGGTAATCACCTAACCCCCGATGGCCGTTGGGCACGCCATAACCCTAAGTCGGGGTGGGGATATATTGGTCATCGCCATCGTTTGCGTTCTAATGTGTTTCAAATAGCAGATAAGAACACAACACAATGGGGAACCAACGAAGAAATACCAGAACAGGTTCCGGCTGGCGGTTTCTTGTATAGCCGAGATGCCATGTCAGGGGCCGGTAGCGATACGGCTACACCTTTCTCCTCATATACTTTTTATAGCAGTTATACCGCACGTATTATTCAGCAAGATCTGAATAAGTTTAATATTGCAGATCCTAGCTTTGCTACAGGTTATAAGAAGTGGAACGCTGATGTAGGTGAATATCAAGAAGCGGAAGCGGTAGGTTTTCGTGGTCAGCCAGGGTTAGCTCCAAAAGCAGTGGGCGTACCTGTGGCCACTATTTTAGGGGGGTATGACCCTGAGCCTCATCATTACGAAGAGGGTGAAAAACGTGCGGTTATTTACCCTGTTTTTCATGGCAACTACGGCAAAGTGTATGATTTACCCGAACCCAACTTAAACGGCAATGAGGATGCTTGCTGGGTAACTGTAAAGGGCGCTGGTGGTACTCGGCATGTGGCGGTGAGTGCTAATCGCCATAGCGCTGGCAGTATTAATCAGTTGCACTTTAACTTAGAGGCAAGCTTTAAACCCACCTCTGCTACCTTGTTTTGCCGCCATAATGGTGAACAAACTGAGCTTGCTCACACAGAGTTTGGTGGCCAAATCCCCGAGCTTCCCCCGGTGGCCATTGTGGGCCAAGAACAGGGCTATAAGCAGTTAAAAGCTCGTGAAATGAAGGAAATCGCAGAAGAGATTATGGCGTTAGCCCCTGATAATGTGATGCAAGCAGGTGATGGATTGCTCACAAAAATTCATAGCTATGACACTTCTGAGCTTGAGCAAGAGCTAGATGCAGCGGCTTGGGGCTACGTAAAAGCGTTATTAGAGGTGTCGCAAAACACTGCTAATATTGAGGCGCTGATCAATGTTGGCGAGGCGAAAGGGCTAAGCCAGAGCGAGATGAAGCACCACCTAGAAGATTACTTGTTAACAACGGGATTATCAGAGGGGGGGGGAGCAGCTCATACCCCAAGGTGGTGTTATGTACGGTTTTTGGGGGCCTTATGCAGCGCCTCAAACCGCTTATTTATCCACGGTGCCAGCAGAGGATGGGCGTTTGTATGTGAAGCCCGTGAGTGATGGCGAGGTGGAGCAGCATCGTTGGGTGATGGATGCGCAAGGTCGTATTCACCCCGAGCGTGATTTGAGTTTGTGCTTAACCGCCACAGCGCCCGTTACACTCACTGCCTGTGAAACAAATAATTCAGCACAAAAGTGGGCTTATAACGAAAATAACACGTTGCGCGCGCACGGTGGCACGGGCCAGTGCATGGATAATCATGCTTCTCAGGGAAACCATATGAACTTAATATAACTGCACAGGTAATTGGAACCAGCAGTGGGAGTTAGGGGAAAAGGATACTTCACTCTGGTTTGCCTTTGGGGAGGCTGAGATCATACAGCAGGTACTCAAGGTGCTAAGCCAATAAAAAAATCAGCCCCAAGTGTCATCGCTTGGGGCTTTTTTCATTAAGAAGCGTGCTGTTTTAAAGGGGGGGCGATTTGTTACAGTGGAGAAGACACCAAACAACAATGAGGTGATATATGAGCCACAACAAATACCGAGTTGAAACAGATAGTCTCGGTGAGGTGCAAATCCCAAGCCATGCTCTTTGGGGGGCCCAAACCCAGCGCGCTGTGGAAAACTTTCCTCAATTTGCTTCTCTACCGTTTTTATTTATTCAGAGTGTTGCTCACATTAAGCAGGCGGCTGCTAAGGCCAACCATGCCCTGGGAGTCCTAGATGCCTCAAGAGCGCAAGCCATTATTGCTGCTGCAGAGGCCATAATTTCTGGCGAGTATGCCCAGGCATTTCCAGTGGATGTGTACCAAACAGGGTCTGGCACCAGTACTAATATGAATGTGAATGAGGTGATTGCTCATCTATGTGAACAGCAGGGGGTAGAGGTATTACCTAATGATCATGTGAATGCGAGCCAAAGCAGTAACGATACGATCCCCACGGCTATTCACTTAAGTGCACTAGAGGTTCTCACCCAACAGTTATTCCCTGCCTTAAATGCACTGAAAGATGTTTTGCATGCACGTGCTAAGGAATATCAGGACAGCATCAAAACCGGCCGAACGCATTTAATGGATGCCACCCCTATTACTTTTGGTCAAGAAATCACTACTTGGCTAAAGCAAATAGAGTTCGCCGAACATAAACTTAAGCAAGCACAAGAGGATTTAAGCGCCATTCCCCAAGGAGGCACAGCAGTGGGTACGGGCATTAACGCTCCTACCGGCTTTGCGGAAAAGGTGGCCCATTACTTAAGCGAGCAAACGGGGTTTCGCTTGCAACCCTTGCCTCATTTATTTGAAGGGCAAAATGCCATTGATAGACCGGCTGCTTATTCCGCTGCCCTACGTGGTTTAGCGGTGAGCCTAATGAAAATCAGTAATGATATTCGTTGGCTTGGCAGCGGTCCTTACCATGGGCTAGGGGAACTATTTTTACCTGAGCTGCAGCCTGGCTCTTCCATTATGCCGGGGAAAGTGAACCCCGTGGTGTGTGAATCTTTGGCCATGATCTGTGCTCAAGTCATGGGGCTAGATCACAGTAACCAAATAGGTGCACAAAGTGGCAACTTCCAGTTAAATGTGATGTTGCCTATGGTGGCGAACAATTTATACGAAATGGGTGTCTTACTGAGCCAAGGTATTCAAAAGTTAGTGGATAATGTGTTAAAAGGTATGCAGTTCAATGCTGATGCCGTGGCAAAGCAGGTGGCGAAAAACCCCATGCTCGTTACAGCCTTAGCCCCTCAGATTGGCTATCAACAGGCAGCAAAGCTTGCCCAAGAAGCCATTCAAACGGGCACCCCTATTGCTGAATTAGCGAAGGAGAAAACAACACTTTCTGATGCTGAAATACAAGCATTGCTGCATCCGCTAAAGCTCACAGGGCAAATATAACAACACAATTTAAGAATAAATAAATAGTAAAAACGAGGAATAATATGTCCAATCAACCCATGACGCGGGCTGAATCCGCTTTTGATCAACCGCTATTAGTGGCCTCTATTTTAGAATCCGGATTGCGTACAGCACCTGAGCAGGAAATTGTGAATGCGGATAAATCGCGTTACACCTACCGTGAGCTAGGAGAGCGGGTGCACCGCTTGGCGAACGCATTAAAAGATCTTGGTGTAAAACCCGGAGATACAGTAGCGGTAATGGAATGGGATACGCCCCGTTATTTAGAGTGCTTTTTTGCTATTCCCATGATGGGGGCTGTAATTCACACCATTAATGTGCGTTTATCTCCTGAGCAAGTGCTTTATACCATCAACCACGCCAAAGATGATGTGATTTTAATTAACCGTGAGTTTTTACCGTTACTGGAATCCGTGTGGGATAAGGTGGAAACGGTGAAAACGCTGGTATTGTTGGAAAGTGAAGAGGGACCTCAGGAAACCACCTTGCCCATTGATGGGGAATACGAGGCACTGTTGAGCCAGGCAGCTTCTGAGTACGATTTCCCTATTCTTGATGAAAACACGGTGGCGAGCACCTTTTACACCACGGGCACCACAGGGTTACCCAAAGGGGTTTATTTCAGCCACCGTCAATTAGTCATGCATACTTTAGCAGCTCGCAGTGCCACCGCGGGCGTGGGGCATGGGCGCTTTAATCAAGATGATGTTTACATGCCCATTACCCCTATGTTTCACGTGCATGCTTGGGGGGTGCCCTTTGTGGCTACCATGCTCGGGGTAAAGCAGGTATATCCTGGCCGCTATGTGCCTGAAACCCTGTTGAAGTTATTGCTCACAGAGAAGGTCACTTTCTCTCACTGTGTGCCCACTATTATGCAAATGCTGCTCACTGCGGAAGCCGCTAAAGACATTCAATTTAATGGATGGAAAGTGATTATTGGTGGGTCTGCATTGCCTAAGCCTATGGCCAAAGCAGCGTTAGAACGCGGTATTGATATTTTTACGGGGTATGGCATGAGTGAAACCTGCCCCATTCTTACCCTTTCTTATTTAATGCCTCACATGGAGGAGTGGGATCTGGATGCGCAGGCAGAAATTCGCAGCCTCACTGGGCGTCCCGTGCCTTTTGTGAATATTCGTATTGTGGATGAAAACATGAATGATATGCCCCATGATGGCAAAAGCCAGGGCGAAGTGGTGGTGCGAGCACCTTGGTTAACCCAAGGCTATGTTAACGACCCTGAAAACTCCGCCCAACTGTGGGCTGGCGGCTGGCTACACACGGGAGATATTGGGGTTATTGATGAAAACGGTTACCTTAAAATCACCGATCGCATTAAAGATGTGATCAAAACCGGCGGGGAGTGGATTTCTTCTTTGGATTTAGAAGCGTTGATCTTGCAGCATCCCCAGGTGGCAGAGTGTGCTGTTATTGGTATTGCTGATGAAAAGTGGGGAGAACGTCCGCTGGCCTTGGTGGTAAGCAAGCCTGGTGAAGAGGTGGAAGCAGAAAGCATCCGCAACCTAGTGGCGGAATTTGCTGAAAAAGGCATGATTTCTCGCTATGGCATTCCAGAAAATATTAAATTCGTGGAAAGCCTTCCTCGCACCAGTGTGGGTAAATTGGATAAGAAAGTGATGAGGGCGGAACACGGGGGGCTCTAAAGCTGAGGGCTTGTGCTCCCATGCCGAGTTGGTGCCATTCAAGGAGTTTAAAGTTAATCCCATCGTTAGCAAGCACTGAGAAATCACTATTTTTGCGCAAGAGCACGCAAAAGAAATAGTGGTTTCTCCGTGTCTCCCACCAGTGGCTTTAAGATAAACCGGCTGGAAGAAATGGGTTTCAGCGCAACTCGTTGCGAGGTGCTTACTCGGAACGAGAGCCGAGGTTCCCACCCAGTGTAAGGGCATTTGCAATAAAAAAAGCTTTGTTATGAGAAAAAACTACCAACTTATCCGCTCCAAGCGAAAGTCCCTTGCCCTTCAGGTGGTAGGTGCTGGTGAGTTGGTGGTGCGTGCACCGGAGCGAATGCCGGTGCGCATCATCGAGGCATTTATTGCAGAAAAGCAGGCATGGATAGAAGCGGCCCAAGCGCGGCAACAACAAAGGGCGCAACACGCTCAGCAGCGGTGGCAAGAGGGGGCGCGCATTCCTTATTTGGGCAAGCCGTTAACGCTACTATCAGATGCCAGTGCGCACAAACCACGCCGAGAAGCAGGGCACTTGGTTATCCCGAAGGTGCCTCTAGAACAGCAGCAGGCCTTGGTGTATCAATGGTATCGGGAGAAGGCTCGCCCTGTTTTTGCCGCTGCCATGGAAACTCATTTCCCTTATTTTGAACGCTTGGGGTACCAACTTCCTAAGCTCCATATCAAACTCATGAAAACCCGTTGGGGGTCTTTATCTTCCCGCGGCAACATGAGCCTAAACTTGCTGCTAATGCAGTACCCTCCTCAATGCCTTCATAGTGTGGTGGTGCATGAGTTTTGTCATTTAGTACATATGCACCATGGCCCTGAGTTTTATGCCTTACTCGACGAACGCTACCCCAATTGGCGCCAAGCGGATGCGTTGCTGAAATCTAGCCCACACTACGGGTAAAACGTTAGCACAAAAGCGTCTTTAGCCACTCACCGATATGCTTCACCTGTTCCATGCACACTTGGTGCTCCATGGGGTAGCTTTCATAGCGGTAGCGATAGCCCATGGTTTCCAGGTTTTGTAGCGCTTCCTTGCCTAGGCTTTCAGGGACCACAGGGTCTTGGGTGCCGTGCATCACAAAAATAGGCAGTTCGGGATATTGGGCTGGCTGGGGCAAGGTATCAGCCAAAGGCAGATAAGTGGAAAGCGCCATTAAACCGCCCAATTTAACCGGGTGGGTTAGGGCCACGTGGTAGGCCACAGCCCCACCTTGGGAAAAGCCGGCCAATATAATGCGTTCTGGGGCTACACCACGTTTCACTTCTTGCTCCACTAAGTAACGCACATTGGCCACCGAGGTATGGAGTTGTGACTGATTAATACTTCGTCCAGAACTTCCCATGCTTAAAATATCGTACCAAGAGGGCATGGCGAGTCCGCCATTTACAGTAACGGGCTGTTCAGGCGCATGGGGAAAAATAAAACGCACTTGGTGAGAGGAGGGTAAACCTAACTCGGGCACAATGGGTTGGAAATCATTGCCACTAGCTCCCAAACCATGAAGCCAAATCACACTGGCATTGGCAGTGCCCTGGGGGGCAAGCTCAATATAAGCTAAAGGATTCATGGTTCCTCCTGTTAAGGTTCAGTGGCTACAATAATACGAATGGCCGCCAACTCGCAGCGCGCTTGCTTTAAGTGTTCGGATAAGGCCTCGGTTTGCGCCTCTAAAAATTCAATTTCTTCAGGACGAATGGCGGGGTTAGTTTCCCGTAGTGCGCGCAAACGATTGATTTCAGCCTGTTGGTATCTTTCCATGGCCTCTAAAGCCTTGGCTTTTAAGGTTTCGGTTTTTTCATCTTGGTGTGCTTGATGTTGTTTAAGCAACTGCTCAAGCAGAGGTTGTTGACTTTCCACCACTTGGCGAGCAATGGAGCGTGGTGTTTTGCTGCATTGTTGGCTTAACTGCTCATGGCTCACTGCATTGCACAAGTCCTGGCCTTTGGTGTTAAGTAAGCTACGTAAAATTGTGGTGGGTAAGAAACGCTCCACCTGTAATTGGCGTGGTGCTTGGCAACTCACTTGGTAAAAGGCTTCCACCAATAAGGTGCCAGCGGGAATACGTTTGTTCTTTAGAAACGCCACCGTGGCCTTGCCGCGGTTTTCTCCTAACACCAAATCAATGGCCCCCGTTACCATGGGGTGCTCCCAAGTTAAAAAGTGCCAATCATCACGGCTTAAGGCTAATTTGCGTTGCGTGGTGGCGGTGAGCCCTTCGTCAGGCAAATGGGGGAATTGGGCCACCATTTGTGGGCCGGGACGCACTATCATCACGTCTTCAGAGTGTTCTTCAGTTTCCACGCCAAAACGCTCGAAGATAGTTTGCATAAAGGTATCTGGGGTGTGTGCATCCGCTTCTTCAAGGTGTTGGATCAAGGTGTTCGCCACTTCTTCACGGTAGCTGTTTAATTCAAGCAAGCGATCGCGGCCCTGTTCTAATTGATCCAACAGTTGTTGTGCCGCCTCTTGGGTGCTGGCTATGAGGGAATCTGCAAGGGCGGTGTTTTGTGGTTGCTCGATGGCCCCAATTAAAGGCTCTAAGGTGGCATCGAGCACTTGTAGGCCTGCTGGGTTGGTGCGGGTGAAGGCTTGCATGCCTTCGTTATACCAACGGAACAATACCTGCTGTGCATGGTTTTCAAAGTAGGGCACATGAATATGAATATGGCTACCTTGGCCAATGCGGTCTAAACGGCCAATGCGCTGCTCCAATAAATCGGGGTTGCGTGGCAAATCAAACAATACCAAATGCTTGGCAAACTGGAAGTTGCGGCCTTCACTACCAATTTCAGAACAAATAAGGGCTTGGGCGCCATCCACTGGATCGGCAAAATAAGCGGCGGCACGGTCGCGGCTAATTAAATCCATGTGCTCGTGGAATACACCCACATTCATACCCTGCTGATAACCTAGCCAACTGTGTAAATCCATGGCGGTTTCGCGGCGAGCGCAAATAATAAGCACCTTTTCTTGGCGGTGCTGTTTTAAAAACTGAGTAAGCCAAGCCACTTTAGGATCCTGCTGACACCAGCTATCATCCTCCACCAAACTTTCGGGTAATAATCGTGTGTGGTCTGGGTCTAGCTCTCTGTAGAAGCTAGGGTAGTTTAAGGGCACTGCTTCAAGGTTTCGCTCGGGGAAACCCTGAATATGTTGACGCGTGTTTCGGAAAAGCACACGGCCTGTGCCACTACGATCTAATAGTTCTTGAATCAGCTGTTCTTTGGATAAACTCTGGATTTGTTCGGTGGATATAAAATCCGCCAGGGCTGCTTTTACTGCGGGGGAGGGAGTATCCTCTGCTTGCAGCTGCTCCACCAAGGTGGCGATATGTTCGTATTGATGCTGCTCTTCACGGAAGGCATCTAAATCGGAAAAGCGGGCAGGGTCGAGCAAGTGTAACCGTGCAAAGTGAGCTTCAATGCCTAATTGCTCAGGGGTGGCAGTGAGTAACAACAATCCTTTGCTGGCCGCGGCCAGTTGAGCCGCACGCTGATACGCTTCGCTGGGCTCGTGTTCTTGCCAATCAAGGTGGTGAGCTTCATCAATTACCACCAGATCCCATTCTGCGTTTACCAATTGCTCCATATTGGCTTTGAGTAAAAAATCAGTGCTACACAGGATCAATTGCTGTGTGAGATAGGGATTTTCCTTTTCAACGGAGCGGCCCATTTCCTCGGCAATAATATCGGCGAGCATGTCTTTCACCCCTTGCTCGGGCTGAATGGCGGCTAAGCGCTCTTCATCAAAAATGCTAAAGTGCAAGTTAAAGCGGCGCACCATTTCCACAAACCATTGATGCACTAAGGGTTTGGGTACCACAATAAGCACCCGTTTGGCCCTGTGGGTGTGAAGTTGTTGGTGAATAATCAGGCCTGCCTCAATGGTTTTACCGAGCCCCACCTCATCGGCGAGCAACACTCGCGGAGCATAACGTTGGGCCACGTTGTTGGCGATATATAGTTGGTGGCCAATCAGGTCCACGCGCGGGCCGCGCAGCCCCAATACGGGGGAGTTTTCCACCTGTTGCTTAGCGTTGAGTGCTGCCACTCGAGTTTCAAACCAAGAGTTGGTAT
>CALEAR010000025.1 GCA_937943665.1 uncultured Alcanivoracaceae bacterium | reverse complement strand
CTTTTCAGATAACCTGCGCACAATATCGTGGCGGCGCCAGCGGCGAAAATAGATCAACATGTTCTGACAATATATTAGATTCATGTTATTTATCGGTGTCTTCTTGAGCTCTAATACATTTAATCGTGCAAAACACACCCGCTCCCGCAAGATTGAGTTAATGCGTAGCTGGCCACCGGCTGGGCTTTCAAAATATTCAGCCTGCCATTGGGCCGGCACCTGGTGCATACGCGACACCCGATACTTCCCCTCCCGCGCTGCGGTGATGGTGGATAAGCTAATATCTGTGCCCATCACACCAAACTGTTTTTCACGGCCATATTGTTTCGCTACTTGGTGCGCCAACATGGCAATGGAGTAGGGCTCCTCCCCGGTGGAGCACCCCACACTCCAAGCATTCCAGTAGCCCGGCTGGTGGGCTTGATAAAATGCCTCAAGCTCATGTTTCACCAGCTCAAAGGAGCTAGGGTGGCGGAAGAAAGAGGTTTCCTGCACCGTGAGTTGATCCACCAAAATGGACCACTCCATCGCTTTTTCCGCCGCACCACCTTCCACAAGGTAGTGGTAATACTCTTGATACTGCCTTAGGGATAGGGCATGTAAGCGTTGGGCAATACACGCCTCTAAAAAGGGCTTTCGCGCTTGTGTTAATGCCATACCGGTGCGTTGTTCGAGCAAATTCTTCCACAGCTCAAACTCCTCGGCATCCATGCTACGAAAGGCAGCCTGTGAGGCGTTCGCTATCCTCATGGCGCCGGTATTGTTCCCTTCATGCGCTACCCTATCCTCTTAGCTCCATCGCGTTAGGCATCCGGTAAGCGGAAGCCCGCTACGGAATCACGCATATCCTGCGCCATGCTCGCCAAGTTACCAATGGATCGAGCGGTGGCTGTGGTACCCGCTGAGGTTTGCGAAGTAATTTCCTGGATCACGTTCATCGTATTAGAAATATGACCCGCAGATGCCGCCTGCTGACGGGCTGCGTTAGAAATGCTCTGAATAAGCTCAGCGAGGTTCTTAGATACGCTTTCAATTTCTTCTAGTGCCACACCCGCATCCTGTGCTAAGCGCGCTCCTTTCACCACCTCTGTGGTGGTGTGTTCCATGGAGATAACCGCTTCGTTAGTATCCGCCTGAATGGTTTTTACTAGGGTTTCAATTTGCTTTGTGGCGTTGGCTGAACGCTCCGCAAGGCGCTGAACCTCGTCCGCTACTACCGCGAAACCACGGCCCGCTTCACCCGCCATAGAGGCCTGAATCGCAGCGTTCAATGCCAGAATGTTAGTTTGGTCTGCAATATCGTTAATCAAGCTAACGATATCCCCAATTTCCTGGGAAGATTCACCCAAGCGCTTAATACGCTTAGAGGTTTCTTGAATTTGCTCTCGAATGGTATCCATCCCGTTAATGGTGGCCTGTACCACCTCGGCACCCTTATTAGCAATGGCTACCGAACGTTCCGCTACCGCGGAGGATTCCGCCGCGTTGGCCGATACTTGGTCAATGGACACCGCCATCTCGTTCACCGCTGCGGAGGCACCAGCAATTTCTTGTGCCTGGTGCTCAGAGGCTTCCGCTAAGTGCATCGCAGTAGAACGGGTTTCTTGGGCCGCCGATGCCACCTGTACCGCCGATTCGTTAATGGTTTGTACCAAGGAACGCAGCTGGTCAATGGAGAAGTTAATGGAGTCCGCAATGGCACCGGTAAAGTCTTCTGTTACCGTGGCTTGTACGGTTAAATCACCATCCGCTAAATCGCCAAGCTCGTCTAGCAAGCGCAAAATCGCCGCCTGGTTTCGTTGGTTTTCCGCCTCTAGCATACGACGCTGAGCCGCATCGGCACGTACACGCAGCACTACCATCAAGGCCATAAAAAGCAACCCTAGGAAAGCCAACGCCAAACCCACAGCGGTGGAGGGATACGTGGTTTGCGTGGTTTGCTCAAACTGCTCACTCAGCTGAGTGGTTTCTTCAAGCAGTTTTTGAGTTTGTGTGAAAATTTCATCCGCTGCCATACGTACTTCAAACAGCTCGGGAGCGGTTTCGAGAATCTCATCAACGGATTGGCTCACAAACTCATCGAACAAATCCGCGATTTCAGAAAGGAAGTAAATGGTATCTTCATTACGCACACGCTCAATACCAAGGTTTTCATCCCCTTCGAGCATGCCATTGAGTATTCGGGCGAACTCCGCTGCATCTCGGCCAAAGGAGTTTGCTGCCACCACTGAGCCCTTACCCCCTTCTAGCACTTGCCCAATGGAACGCAGCACACGCTCAGCTAACAAGGATTGACGCTGAGCTAAAGCCACTTGATCCGCAGAGGCATTCTCGGCCACCATCACATCCACCACGCCTTCATATTCTTCCTGTAAGCTTGGAATGGTGAGTGCGAGGGTATCTGCCACCTCGTGAAGATCCAACACTGTGTCTTCACCATTAAGAATGGTGTTTACGTTACGCTGTACACCCAACCAAGTGGCATCTAATTGTCTGCGCAGCTGTTCATCAGCGGTATCCGCATCTTTTACAGTGTCCCAGGTTTCAGCGAAATCGTTACGCGCTTTACTTAACAGCCTAAACGCCTCCACGTTACCCGCAGCGGCTTCTAAGGCCGTTTTTGCAATCTCTTGCGATAATACGCGCATTTCCGACGCAGCGGTTACCTGATCCTTCGATAAACTCGCCTGTGCAGTTAAAAGCACGAAGGTCACCAGAGCACCCGCAAGCGATAACGCCGCACCTATAGCAAAAAACGCACCCAGCCCGCCTCTACCAGCGCCGCCAAGACCGGCAAAAATGCCACCCAGTTTGGATTTCATAGTTCTGGCTCCCCACCCATACT
>CALEAR010000024.1 GCA_937943665.1 uncultured Alcanivoracaceae bacterium | reverse complement strand
ATAAAAGGTACCGCGTGCCATGTGTTCGCGGTATTCCATGGAGCGGTATTGATTAACCAAGTGAATGCCGCCGTAGGATAACAACCCCACCACCACCACAGCGAGCATGAGCCCCGCATAAACTCGGATGAAGAAATTATTCACAAATGCCCCTTGGCCACTCGCCGCCACTTTATTCTTTCACGAACAAGTAGCCCTTGGAGCGCACGGTTTTAATGCGTTGTGGCGCCTCAGAATCATCACCGATTTTGGCCCGCAAGCGAGATACCCGCACATCAATGGATCTATCTTGGCCGTCGTATTCAATGCCGCGCAGGGTTTCAAAAATGGATTCACGGGAAAGAATGGTGCCCGCATTAGAGGCCAGCAACCACAGCAAATCAAACTCAGCACTGGTGAGATCCACCTCTTCCCCCTTTAGCATCACTTGCCGCGCGTTGTTATCAATGGTGAGTTCGCCAAAGGTGAGCTGGGCGTTCCCTGAACCCACGGGCTCTGCATACCGGCGCAGCAGGGCACGAATGCGGGCCAGCAGCACCCGCGGCTGCACAGGCTTGGCCACATAATCATCGGCGCCCATTTCCAACCCCAACACCTCATCCATTTCATCGGCACGGGCGGTGAGCATTAAAATAGGGTTGCGGTAGGCCGGCTTTACCTCGCGGCAAACGCCTAAGCCATCCACTCCGGGCAGCATTAAATCCAGCACCACTAAATCGGGGTTTTGGCTTTTAATAATCTGAATGGCCTGCTCGCCATTATCCACCTGCATCACTTCCATGCCATTGCCTTGCAGGTATTCGGCAGTGAGCGTGCGTAAACGCTCATCATCTTCCACAATTAAAATTCGTGGGGGTTGATAGCTACTCATTTAGGGTATCCACTTGTTGTTATTCATGTACTAAATAAAACGTATAAGGCTAGGTTACTCATTTTGCCTAGCAGTGGGAATAGCCCACGGATGTTATACCTTTGAATTTCATTAAAGTTTCACCGATGCACAATGGCGGCGTTCGTGCTAGGTTACTAACCCTTCTTTATTTATTAATTCTTGTTGCGGAGGTCACCATGCTGAAAGATGCCTACCCATACTACCTCGCCAATGAGGCGGTGTTTGCCAACCGGGATCTCACCGTCACCGATAAATTCACCGGCGAGGCAGTATCAGTGGTGGCGAAAGCGGATGCCAAAGCCATAGACCAAGCCATCGAGGCCGCCGCACAAGCGGCACCCGCCATGGCACAGTTGGCCCCCTATGAGCGCCAACACATTTTAGAGCATTGCATTAAGCGCTTTGAAGAAAGAGCCGAAGAGCTAGCCATGCTGTTGTGCATTGAGGCGGGCAAACCCATTACCGATGCGCGGGGCGAAGTGGTACGCCTCATTGATACCTTCCGCGTGGCAGCGGCAGAGGCCATTAATATAGAGGTGGGCCAAACCTTGGAGCTTGCCACCACCGCCCGCGCCCATGGCTACCGTGGCTTCACCCGCCGCGTGCCCGTGGGGCCCTGCAGCTTTATTGCCCCCTTTAACTTCCCCCTGAATTTGGCGGCGCATAAAATTGCCCCCGCCATTGCTGCCGGCTGCCCCTTTGTGCTAAAGCCCGCTAGCAACACCCCCTTAAGCGCCATTATTCTTGGGGAAATTTTGGCGGAAACCGAACTGCCCAAAGGTGCTTTTTCCATTTTGCCCTGTGATCGCGAAGCCGCCGATTTACTCACCACCGATGAGCGCATTAAGCTCTTGAGCTTCACCGGCTCCCCAGAGGTGGGCTGGGATCTTAAAAGCCGTGCAGGCAAAAAGAAGGTGGTACTTGAGCTCGGGGGCGATGCCGCCTGCATTGTGGATAGCGATGCGGATTTAACCGAGGCCGTGGAGCGCCTCAGCTTTGGGGCCTATTACCAATCGGGCCAAAGTTGCATTAGCGTACAGCGCATTTATGCCCACACCACCATTTATGAGCGCCTTAAAGAACGCCTCTTGGAAAAAATCCAAACCCTCCACATGGGCGATCCAAGGGATCCCGATACCAACATAGGCCCACTGATCACAGAGGGCGAGGCAGAGCGTGTGGTTACTTGGATTGAAGAGGCCACCGCCAAAGGCGCCACCCTGCTTTGCGGGGGCGAACGCCAAGGCGCCGTGGTGCACCCCACCCTGCTAGAAAAGGTACCCGCCGAGGCCACCCTCATGCAAGAGGAAGTGTTTGGCCCCGTGGCCATGCTGATTCCCTTTGAGGATTTTGATGAAGTGCTCGCCGAGGTGAACAGCAGCCGTTATGGGCTGCAAACAGGCATCTTCACCCGTGATTTATACAAGGTGCAGCAAGCCTGGGATCGCCTGCAGGTGGGGGGCGTGATTATTGGCGATGTGCCCTCTTGGCGCGTGGATAGCATGCCCTACGGCGGCGTGAAGGATTCCGGCTTTGGCCGCGAGGGCGTGCGTTGGGCCATGGAAGATATGACAGAGGAGCGCCTCTTAGTGGTGCGCACCATACCGGATCGTTAATCCGCTGCCTCTGTGAGCGCCTTGAGCTTCTCGAGGTATTCCTCTTGCAGGGCCTCAAGGCGCTTGGCTTCCTCTAGCTGTTCTTCAAGTTCTGCTGTGCGTTTGCGCAGCTCCAGTTGTTCACGCTCAATGCGTAAACGTTCTTCCTCTTTGGCGTCATCCGCCATTGCGGGCGCGGCTAACAACAGCGCCATCCAAGCAAACACAACCGGCATTATCTCACCCAATACAAACTTAAGGCTGGCACATAGGTAATGGCCACCAAGGCCACTAACAACACCAACATGAAGGGAATGGTGGCTTTATACAACTCGCTAATGGGCTTATTAAAGCGATGGCTCGCAATAAATAAGTTCATACCCACAGGCGGTGTGAAGTACCCGATTTGCATATTGGCCACAAAAATAATCCCCAAATGCACAGGGTCTATGCCGTAATTAATGGCCACGGGCAAAATCAGAGGCACCATAATCACTAAGGCGGCGAAAATATCCAACACGGCGCCTAAAATCAACAGCACAATGTTAAGCAGAATCAAGAACATGAGCTTGCTGCTCACATGGGCTTGGATCAGCTCAAACAGCTGCTCGGGCACCCCTGCAAACACCAAATACCCCGTGAAGGACATGGCCACCCCAAGAATGAGCAAGATGCCACCCACCATGATCATGGATTCCCGCATAATACGCGGCAACGCCGCAATGGGCACCTCGCGGTATAAAAACACCTGAGCAATTAACACATACAGGGCCGTAACGGCGGCGGCTTCGCTCACCACTAACCAGCCCGAGAAAATACCACCCAACACCACAAAGGGAAGTGGCAGCTCCCAACGTGCCTCCCACAGGGCAGCACGCAGCTCCCGCCACTGAAAGGCCTGCCGTGGAATGGGATTGGCCCGCATGGCCCATACACAATAGGCATACAACAACACCACCATTAAAATGGCTGGCCCCACCCCCGCAAGGTAAAGATCCACAATTTCCACGCTGGGCATGGGCAACTGTTGCGCCATTTGCTGAGCAATAATACCGTAAATCAGCAAAGGCACAGAGGGCACCAACAACAGCCCCAAGCTGCCGGAGGTGGTGAGCAAGCCTGTACTAAAGCGCTCCGGGTACCCCACCTTCATCAGGGCGGGCATTAACAGCCCCCCTAAGGCCACAATGGTTACCCCACTGCCCCCCGTTAAGGCGGTGAAAAAGGCACAGGCCACCAGCGCCACAAAAGCCATGCCGCCGGGCATCCACCCAAAGGCCGCCTGAGAAAGGCGCAACATGCGATCCGCGGTTTTTGATTCCCCCAGCAGAAACCCTGCAAAGGTGAACAGCGGCAAGGCCATGAGCACCACAGAGGCGCTCACCTGGTAAATATCAATGTGCAATACCGTAAGATCAATGCCCAGCACAAAATAGCCGAGGGCGGCTGCGGCTAAAATCACCGCAAACAAAGGGGCCCCCATCAGGGCCAGTAGCACCAAGGCCACCACCGCTGCAATTATCATGGCAACACCTCTTGGTGGCTTTTATGAAGGGGGCGCTTATTCACCAATCCCAGCAAAAATAACACAGTATAACGCAGCCCAATCACAGCAAAACCTAAGGGCAAGAGCACCTGCAACTTCCATGCCTGCACCCCCGCCACCACACTGGTGTTAAAGGCGCGTTCTTCCATTAACGCTAAATAACTAAAGTACGCCATGCCCAAAGTGGCCACGGCGGTGAAGATATCCACCAACAGCATTAAAAAACGATGCCATTGAGGGGGCAAATACTCACTTAAAATATCAATACGAATGTGGGAATCATTGCGCGAGGCAATCATGGCGCCGAGCATGGCAATCCATAGCACGGCGTTTTGAAGTAAAGGATCAATCCACACAAAGCTGGTGTCTGCGAGATTGCGCATAACAATTTGCACCACCGCCAAGGCCACCATGCCCAACAACACCAGCACAATAATGGCATCCTCCAACCAGTGAAAGATGCCAAGGGATCCCTCTAACCAGGTGTGCTTATTCTTCTCGGTATTCACGTAGAAGTTCCATCACTTGATCATAAACCTCTTGGGACACATGGCCCTCTTTTAGCAGCGTTTTATTAGTACGCTCCGCATACTCACGCCACTGTGCTAGCTCTTCCTCAGAAGGGGTAACCTTTTCTAGGCCCTGGCTTAGCACTGCCTCAAGGGCGTTTTTATTATTTTCACGTTCCTTGGCATCCATGGCGGCCACGGTTTCTGTGAGCACACGCTCCACCACGGCTCTATCTTCACTACTCATACGCCCCAAATGGCGATCACTCATGCCTAACCAAGCGTAGGTATACAGCATGGGCAGATCCGTGAGGTGATTCACGCGGCTAAACCACTGCAAGGTAAGGGCGGCAATGGGTGGCGCCGCATAGGCATTAATCACCCCCGTTTGCAAGGAGGTAAGCACCGAGCTAATGCTAAGCACCACAGGTGAAATGCCAAACTCTTTGGCCGCTTCCGCCGAGCCAGAATCATTGGCGGGCAGCCATACCTTTTGTTTACGTAAATCCGCCACGGAGGACACAGGGTTCTTCGTCATAAAATAAGCAAAGCCCCCATCAATGGGGCCGAACACTGTCCACTGATTCTTTTTAAAGCCTTCGCGCAATACTGGGTCTAGGGTTTCACGCACATAGGCCACTTCCTCTGCACTGCGGAACAGCAACGGCAAGTTAAGCACCTGAGCATCTTTGTTGTGCTTCACAAAGGCACCGCCCTGCGCCAGGGTACCGTGCAATTGGCCAATGCGAATCCGACGCTCCACCGCGGCATCATCGCCCATTACACCGCCTGCATACACCCGCAAAGTAACGCGGCCATCGGTTTCTTCTTTAATGGTTTCCCCCGCTTCCTTAAGGCGCTTCACCGCAGAGGTGCCATCGGGGTACATGGTGGAAATCTTAATTTCAAAGGCGTGGGCACTCAGGGGCAAGCAAACCACCAAGGCCAAAAGCAATAAACGGCGCATATTGGGAACTCCCTATGTTTAACCGTGAGTATTAGAAGTAATCTTTGCTTTCAGCCAGTAGGCGCTTGGCCTCTTGCTGAGCAAAAACGTTTTGCAAGGTGAGGTTGGGGGCTGTTGGATCCGCCGCCAATACCTCCTTGAGCAAGCTATCGTGAAGCGCCTGATCAAAGGCCATGCGCGCATAATGCTCTGCGTACAGCACCTTGGCGTAAAGGTTTTGCCCCTCCGAATAGTGGATGGCTTTTTCAAAATATTTCTTGGCGCGCTCGGGTTGGCCCCCTAAGGCTGCCGGCAGCAGGCTATCTAACATGGCTAAATACAGGTTAGCTTGGCCGGCTTCATAGCTCTCATCCAATTCCACCACTTTTTCGAGCAGGGTTTGCACACGGGCTAAATCCGCCACCGTGCCCCAATCCTCACTGTTCACTTGAATATAGCTAGCCCACACAGTGCCCAAAGTGTAAAGGCTCGGCACATGCTTGGGTTTGGCCTTGGCTAACCGCTCCTCGATCTTGGGCACAGAAAGCCCCTTTAGATCACAAAAATTCTTGTGGGTTTCGCACGCAGCACGTTGGGCGTAATCAAAGGCTTTTTCTAAATGCTGTTGCTG
>CALEAR010000023.1 GCA_937943665.1 uncultured Alcanivoracaceae bacterium | reverse complement strand
TATCCATTCGCAACCACTTATTGCGCATGGGCGGGCTGGTGGAAAAACAATTAACCGAAGCCTTAGAGGCCTTATTGAATCAAGACACAGCGCTGGCAGAGCAAGTATTAATCACGGAAGAAGAGGTGGATGCCCTAGAGAAGCGCATTGATGAAGAATGCGCACGGGTACTGGCCTTGCGCCAGCCTGCGGCCATTGATTTACGCACTATTTTAGCCGTTTCTAAATGCGTATCAGATTTAGAGCGCATTGGGGATGAATCCGCGAAAATTGCAGAACAAGCCTTGGGGCAAGAAGGGGAGCTACCCATTTCACTGGTTGGGGTGAAATACATTGGGCAGAATGTGAAGACTATGCTGAATACTGCGTTGAATGCTTTTGCCCGCTTTGATGCTGATAAAGCCATTGCCGCCGCTGCTCAAGATGAAGAGGTGGATACGGAATACCAATCTGCCATGCGCACCTTGGTAACCTTGATGATGGAAGATCCGCGTATGATCACGCGCGTATTAAACCTCATGTGGGTGCTGCGCTCCTTAGAGCGCGTGGGGGATCATGCTCGCAATATTAGTGAGCAAGTGGTGTATTTGGTAAAAGGCAAAGACGTGCGGCACTTCACCGTGGATGAGATGAAGGCCGCTGTACGCCGTGAAACACCTAGCAAATCATAGTTTGCCAAGGCGGCATCAGATTAACTGCCACAGGGTAAGTACGCCAAAGAGGACAAAGAGGGCGGCGCTAATGCGGTGTGCCACGCGCTGCCAACGCTCATTGGCTAAGGTGGCACCCAACCAGATCACGGGCAAGTTCGCCAACACCATGCCCAAGGTGGAACCAGAGAGCACCCCCCAGAACTGATCCGGAAACCGTGCTGCTAATGCCACGGTGGCAATTTGGGTTTTATCACCAATTTCCGCTAAGAAGAACAAGACAAAGGCAGCGGTGAAGGCGCCCCATTGGGGTTTGGCGTTCACATCCTCTTCTTCATCGGGCACCAGCATCCAAAGCCCCAAGGCGATGAAGCTAATACCTAGGATCAAGGTGAGCCAAAACACAGAAACGAATTGCGTAAGCCATTGGCCAAAATACACAGACAGCCCATGGTTCAGCACGGTGGCGGCAATGACGCCCGCAAGGATTAACCAAGGCGCACGGTAACGTTGGGCAAGGGCGAAGGAAAGCAGTTGTGTTTTATCACCGATCTCACCAATGGCCACAAGGGTGGTGGAAATCACAAAGGCGTGTTCTAACATGATATAAACCTTAGGAGGGCGGGACACTTCAACACAGAGCATAGTGCGCCCCCGCCCTCGCAAGGTGCACCATGCTCTGAGTCTCGTCAGTCCCTGCCAAAGCAGAGGATGTGAATGCCATGCTCATGTGGAGCAAGTATGTTGACATTCACCAGCGGGAAGCTGCGACTACTCCCTCAGAACGAACACGAGTATAGTGGCCGCAGAAAGAAGCAGCAAGTTTGTGGGAAACAGGAAGGAGTGCCTATGGCCAATGAGCTGGAAATGCGCATTGTGGAGTTAGAGACAAAAATTGCCTATCAAGAGGATCTGCTGGATACCCTCAACAACATAGTGGCGGCGCAACAGCAGCAATTGGATCAATTAGAAAAGGTGTGTCGTGCCCTTATTGAACGGTGGGAAGATATGAACGAGGCGCTTTCTTCACACCGCAATGAACCCTATGAAATTCCACCCCATTATTAGTGTTGAATAATGGCCTGTGCTGGGAAGTGGCAATGAAAGGCGCTGCCTTGGTTCTCTTTGCTTTCAATATGCAAATGGCCGTGGTGGCGAATGAGCACATGCTTCACAATGGCCAACCCAAGGCCAGTACCTCCTTGATGGGATTCTCGCCCTGCATCGGGGCGGTAAAACCTTTCCGTTAGACGTGGCAAGTGTTCGGCGGCAATGCCTGGCCCGTTATCGCGAAAGGTTAATATGCCGCCTTCCCCGTGTGGTTGCCACGCCACTTGCACTTGGCCATGGGCTGGGGTGTAGGTAACGGCATTGGTGAGCAAGTTAAGAAACGCGCTTCGCAGCTCCAAGGGCTGGCCTAACAAATGCAACCCCTCTGGGATGTGGGCTGAGAAGGCAAGGGCTTTTTCGGGCGCGAGCTGATACGCCTCTTGCCAAAGGCTTTCCACTAAGGGCTGCAGTACCACTGGTTCTGGGAGGGTCTCCTTTGGGGCGCTTTCCAAGCGTGCCAAAAATAATAAATCATCAATCAGGGCCTGCATGCGTTGGCTTTGTTGGTTCATTTGCATCAGCACATCATCCATAGCGCTGTGCTCATCACCGTATAAATCCTGTAGCATTTCTAAGTAGCCGCGCAGAACGGTTAACGGTGTTTTTAATTCGTGGCTCACATTGGCCACAAAATCTTTACGCATTTGCTCAAGTTGGTGGAGCTGGGTGACATCGCGAATAAACAGTAAATATTCACCCATGCCAAATCGCGTCACCGAAATATCGAGCATCACGTGGGGGACCTTAGGTGAGGGCAGGGTGAGGGGCTGGGTGAAGTCCTCTTGGCGTAGGTAGTGGCGTAAATCTGGGTGGCGAACAAGATTCGTTATGGGTTGGCGCAAATCTGTGCTGCGATGTAAACCCAACAGCAAGGCTGCTGCTTGGTTCCAGTTTGTCATGCGCTGCCAACGATCAAGTACCACCACACCATCCCGTAAGGCGGAAATGGAACTTTCGGTGCGCGCAATGAGGTTGGCAAGGGCTTCGCGTTGGGTTTTCTCCTTACGCAGTAAGCGGTATAGGTTATCGAAAACATCGCCCCAAGCGCCGCTGCCCTCGGGAGGGTCCCAATCTTCAGAATCTTGCAAGAGCCATTGATTGATCCGCAATAGCTGCCACAACGTAAAGCCCACATAAGCTAATAAAGCAAGCACGAGTGGCCATAGGCTGTGTTGTTGCCAAGCCAACAGGGCGCTGAACCCTAATAGCAGGCCCACGCGGCGGATTTCTCGCAATAGGGTGAGGTGGTTCATGGTGTTATCATGTGGGGGTTAGCCCTCTTGGCTTAACGTGGAAAAACGGTAACCAGCGCCACGCACGGTTTGAATGAATTTATCAAACCCGTGGGGGGCAAGGGTTTTTCGTAAGCGCCGAATATGCACATCCACGGTGCGTTCATCCACATACACATTGGTGCCCCACACCCGATCG
>CALEAR010000022.1 GCA_937943665.1 uncultured Alcanivoracaceae bacterium | reverse complement strand
TGGTTTTTATTAATACCCGGTATTGGCGTCACAGTATTTTTAGTGCGCTATAAAACGCGCCCTTCCACCCCCCCCAAACAAGTAACTCTTTCGCCCTTAGGGTAGAATGCTGCTACTCTATGGAACATTTCATTATGTGTATCACCTAGGGAAAACCGCAGTGCACGATATTATTCTCTTGCAAGTTTCAGGCAACGATAGGCCAGGGCTCACCGCTGCCTTCACTACTATTTTGGCACAGTACGATGTAAATATTTTGGATATGGGGCAAGCGGTGATCCATGACACCCTTTCCCTAGGCATTTTAGTGCAAGTGCCACCCACGGCTGAATCAGCGCCTTTACTCAAGGACATTCTGTTTCAAGCGCACAAACTGGAGGTGAACATTCAGTTTGAGCCCATTGATATTCAGCGATACGAGCAATGGGTGGCCAACCAAGGCAAGGACCGCTACATCATCACTCTTTTAGCGCGCAAAATCACTACACCGCAGTTGGCCAACGTTACCCGCTCCGTAGCGGATAACAAGTTGAACATTGAAAGCATTAACCGCCTTTCTGGCCGCGTGGCCTTAACCGAAGAAGAAGCGGAAGAAAAACACACCCGCGCCTGTATCGAAATTTCCGTGCGCGGCGAACCCAAGGACCCAGAGCAACTGCGTGCGGCTTTCCTCAACATTGCCCATGAGCACGATGTGGATATTGCCTTCCAAAAAGATAGCGCCTTCCGCCGCCACCGTCAGCTCGTGGTATTTGATATGGATTCCACCCTCATTCAATCCGAAGTCATTGATGAACTCGCCATTGAAGCCGGTGTGGGCGATGAAGTGGCCGCCATCACAGAGCGCGCCATGCGTGGCGAGTTGGATTTTGATGAAAGCTTCAAACAACGCGTGGCCTTGCTTGAGGGGTTAGATGAAAGCGCCTTAGAGCGTGTGGTGGATCGCATCGAGCTCACCGAAGGCGCCGAGCGGTTAGTGAATACTTTAAAAGCCCTCGGTTACCGCACCGCCATTTTAAGCGGCGGCTTCACTTGGTTTGGTGAATATTTGAAAAACCGCTTAGGCATTACCTATGTGTATGCCAACGAGCTTGAAATTGAAGATGGCAAAGTCACTGGCCGCGTGGTGGGCCGAATTGTGAACGGCCAGCGTAAGGCTGAGTTGCTTAAACAAATTGCCGAAGAGGAAGGCCTTAGCCTAGAACAGGTAATTGCTGTGGGCGATGGCGCCAACGATTTGCCCATGCTAGGCACCGCGGGTTTGGGCATTGCCTTCCGCGCCAAACCCTTGGTGAAAGAAAGCGCCAAACAGGCCATCTCCACCTTAGGCCTAGATGGCATCCTCTACCTCATCGGGGTACGAGACCGCGATCAGGCAGAGTTATTAGCCACAGGTCATTCTTCTTCAGGGGCTTCAAGCTGAGGCTTGGGGCCCGGCTTCTGGATGTAGTAACCCTGCAAGTAACTCACCCCGCCTAGCATCCAAGTGGCTTGCATTTGCTGGGCGGTTTCCACATAAGATACCAGCACCTCCGTGCCCTTTTCATTCACTTGCTCAATCAACTCTGTGAGTTTTTCACGGCGTTCTGGCTTATCGATTTCCTCACTAAAGCTGCTATCTAGCTTCACCAAACTCACCGGCAAATGCTCAAGCATTTTCAGTGGGTTGATACCCCCAGCAAAGCGGCTCACTGAGAATTTACACCCAAGCGGCTGAATCTTCTCCACAAAGGCCTGTGCCTGCTTTAAGAAATTATTGGCATCCGCCTCGGAAATTTGAAAGGTCAGCTTGCTGCCCTCGTACTTAGAAGCGCGCAAGGCTTTTGCGATCCAATCCGTGAGGGAGCCATCTTGTAAAGAATAGCCGCTCAAATTAATGAGCAAATGCGGCTTATTGGGCAACGAAGCCACCGCACGCAAAGCATTAAGGATCACCCAGCGATCCACCTTACCCACCATGCCCAATTTGGCGGCTATGGGCACAAAGCTTTCTGGTGAAAGGGGTGGCTCCTCATCATCTGTTTGCGGCAAGCGCACAAACACCTCAAAGAAAGCATGCTCTTCATCATCCAACTTCACAATGGGTTGGTATTGAAGCTCAAAGGCATCTTCCTCAATGGCCTTCTTCAAAATTAGGCCAATGGCCTCCTCAGAGCCCGCTTCCACATCATCTAAAGGGTCATGCACGTACACATTGTTCCCTTTGCCTTCGCTAGCGGCCTCAGCACGGTTACAGCACTCTAAGGCCAAGGTCATGATGGATTGGCTATTGCGGCTATCCTCCTGCACAAATGCCACTCCAATGCTTGCAGTCAAGTGCAAGGTGCGACCTTTTACTGCGGGCATTAGCTGCTGCACACTGCTACGCAATTCCTCTGCTAACGTTTCTGCTTGTTCGGGCTCAGATACCGCCTTCAAAATACAGAATTCTTCATCCCCCACACGGGATACGGGAGTCTCTTCACCCAAGGTGTTACGCAAGTGTTGGGCAAATAGGGATAAGGCTTCATCGCCCCCATCAATACCCACCACGCTTTGGTGCTGATCAAAGTTATCCAAACGCAAATAAATCAGCGCCTTCATGCCGCCTTCATTCAGTACTCTGCCGAGGGCATCATCCACACGATCGATGAACCAACTACGGTTGTACAAACCAGTGATTTGATCCACTTGGCTAATTTCTTGCAGCCTTTCCTGCAAGGTTTCTTCATCCACAGATTTGGTGCGGATAACAATTTGAGTACAGGCCTCCCCATCGTAGTTGGAGGGTGAGAAGGTGAACTGCGCCGAGAAGGCCTCCCCCTCTGTGGTAATACCGGAAAAATCCACTTCGTGGGTTTGGCTTTCATCTATGGCACGATTGCGCAACAAATGTTTTAGCGCCTCATGATCCTCGCTGGCCACTAAATCCATAATGGGAATGCCCGCTAGATCATCCGCACTTTCATAGCCAAATAGCTCAAGGTAAGTATCGTTTGCATGAATGTGCATGCCATCCACCACATAGGCGATGGCATCGCGGCTTTGCTCCATTAACACTGCCAAGCGTTTTTCCGCTTCGCGCAGCTCCAACTCCACCTGCTGACGCTCTCGGCGCACACGCACATACTCAAGCAACCGATCCACTTGCAGCATAATAAGCTCACGGTTGCCATGGGGTGCAAAGGCACTGGCTCCCATGGCGAGGGTTTCCGTGAACACCTTTTCATCTAATTCATCAGCCAATACCAATACCGGCAACATTTTGCCTAGGCGCCTTAAATGCCCGATCACCTGCTTAAGATCACAATTGCCAAAATGCGGACGGGTGAGCATAAGCTCCCAATGGCTAGATTTTAGTGCATCCAAAAAACTGTCTTCATCTAACACTAACTCCGCACGAGTGGCACGCCCTGCGTTACGCAGCGCATTAATTAATTGTTCAGCCTCGTCTTGTGAATCATGGGCGACGAGAAGTCGTATTATCTCGGGCTTATACACCATTAATCATTACACCAATATTTGTTGCGCAAA
>CALEAR010000021.1 GCA_937943665.1 uncultured Alcanivoracaceae bacterium | reverse complement strand
CTTTGTTAACCCATCGTGCAGATCAAGCCACGTTAGCTCAACTCGTGGGAGCGGAGGAGGTGGCTGCTGAATAACTTTATGCAAAAAAAGCCCATTATTATTAAGCGTGCATATCAAACGCCCTTAGCCGAAGATGGTTACCGGGTATTGGTGGATCGTCTTTGGCCAAGGGGGCTGAAAAAAGAAGCGTTGGCACTTCAGGAGTGGAATAAGCAGGTGGCACCCTCCACCGTGTTGCGAAAATGGTTTGGCCATGATCCCACTCGATTTGAGCTGTTTTCTCAGCGGTATCAGGAGGAGCTTGCGCAGCACCAAGCAGAGCTTAAGCGGTTGAATGGGCTACGCTATCAGCAAACTCTCTGCCTGGTGTATGCAGCAAAGGATGAAGTGCATAACCATGCTCAGGTTTTAAAACAGGTGCTTGAGCAGTTAGGATGATATTTGCACCACCCGTTTGCCGCTGAAATGATGAGATTGCATATGCTCGTGGGCCTCCGGTAGTTCGGTGAAATCAAAAACTTCATGGGGTAACGGGGTGAGCACTCTCCGCTGAAAGAAGGGCATCAATCGTTCGTTGAAATAGCGAGCCATGCGTAACCTTTCTTGCATGGGTTGGCTGCGCATGGTGAGAGCACTAATGCGTTGGCGTTTTTGCAAAAAAGGCATGAGGTTAATGCTTGTACTCATGCCGCCTAATACGCCAATTACCACGAGGCGGCCTTCTAAGGCTAACCCTGGTAACAGTTTATCCCATTCAGGGCCCACCATATCAAATATCACCGAAACACCTTGGTTATTGGTGAGGGCTAATAACTGATCTGCTAGGGTGTGATTTTCCTCTACCCCATGGGTGAGTCCTAACTCAAAGGCGGTATCTAATCGTTCTTTGCTACGGCTAGAACCGATCACCGGGTTGCCTAGGGCATTGCATAGTTGTACGGCAGCTAAACCCACCCCAGAGGTGGCAGGGCGCACAAGACACCATTCGCCATGAGCCAAACCCGCTTCCATATACATGGCCCGATAGGCGGTTAAAAACGCTTCTGGGATGGTAGCGGCTTCCACCATGGAGATGCCATCGGGAATGGTGAGTGCTTCTTCCTCATGGGTACAGATATATTCGGCGTAACTGCCACCAGGCACTAATCCCATCACCTTGTCGCCCACCTTGTATTGCTGTACCTGCGCACCTGTGGCCACCACTGTGCCGCTGTATTCGAGACCAGGAATTTCTTGCACAGTGCCGGCGGGGGCAGGGTAGAGGCCACGGGTTTGTAGAATGTCGGCCCGGTTTATGCCAATGGCAGAAACTTTCACCAAAAGATCCTGTGGCCCAATATCTGGGCGAGGGCGTTGCTGTAAATGTAATTGCTGATTGGCGATGCACCATGCGCGCATGTTAGGCTCCTTAATAGGTTTAGAAATGCAATGCCACCTATTGGCAGTGGTAATATTCATTACTTACTGAAGAGTAATTTTGGTTAATGGGGCTTGTCTTAAGTTCATTCGGCCTCATTAAGAAAGCAATACCCTATGATAACGGAGTTAATATGGCCACTGAACAGCCAAGCTTACTTTCTCGAATTCTTTTTTTTATAGTGGCGACGTTGGCAGCGCTAGGATTCTTTTTAGTGGGTGCCACCGTATTTTTGGTGTTGTTAGGATTGGCGTTTGTGGCCTTCTTGGTGTTTGGTATTCGCATGTGGTGGGCGCAGCGCCAATTGCAACGTCGGTATGGGCCTGCCATACATAGAGCGCAAAATGCGCAGTATCACTATTATCGGCAGCAGTCACACCGGGCAAATAAGAAGCAAAATGAACAGGTAGTGATTGAAGCAGAACTTGTGAAGCCTTCGGACCGCGATTAGCTTTCTTGCTTTATTTACCTTAGAAAGCCTTGGTATAAGCACCAAGGCTTTCTTTTTTATATAAAAAAAGATGCATAGAAATAAATGTCATCGGGCCAATAAAATGTGCTTGTGCCCTATAAATAAGTGCTATATGGTGTTATCCATTCAAACGCTTGTTTGATTTATAAAACCATAATATAACATAACGAGGAGAGCCAGATGAGCTTAGAGTTTTTATCTGATGAGTGGTTTGCCAAAGTGGCTGAATTACGTGAAGCTGCAGGCGATGTGGAAGTACCTGCTGCCTTAGCAGATTTAGCCATTAATATTAATGTGAGCACAGATGCAGGTGAGAAGCAGATTTCCTTAGTGGGTGGCATGCTTGAAGAAGGCCACGCTGCGGATGCGCCCACCACCATGACATTGCCTGCAGATTTAGCGAAGCGCATTTTGATTGAAGGTGATCAATCAGCTGGTATGCAGGGCTTTATGAGCGGTCAAATTCGCATTGATGGCGATATGAGCAAGCTAATGGCATTGCAAACCGCGCAGCCAAGCGCTGATCAAGTGGCATTGCTTAAGCAGATCCAAGAAATCACTGCTTAACTATTACGCATTAACCACTAAAAGCCACTGCTAGATTTGCAGTGGCTTTTTTGTGTTTCGTGGAATAGGGGAGTCATAGACATAAAAAAACGCCGCATAAAGCGGCGTTTTTTATTTTCGCATTCCTAGAAGGATTAGCGAGTCTCTTCGATGGTACCAGTGATGATGGCATCAACACGACGGTTGCGCTCACGACCTTCACGGGTATCGTTATCGGCGATAGGATCAGCAGAGCCTTTACCAACAACGGTGATACGATCGGAAGAGATACCCTGGCTCTCTAGGAACTCAGCAGCTGCCTTAGCACGACGCTCAGATAGCTGTAGGTTGTACTCTTCAGGACCCATGTTACAGGTGTGACCTTCTAAGGTTACGCTTGTTTCTGGGTTTTCGCTTAGGAAGCGAGCTGCAGCGCGTAGGTCTTCAAGCTGGCTCTCAGAGATATCTGCAGAGTCAAACTGGAACTGGGCAACAGTACCGCTTTCGCTTACTTCGCGAGTTACTACTTCGGGCTCTGGCTCAGGCTGTGGCTCAGGTACGTACTCTTCCACAGGCTCTTCCACAGGCTCCTGACGATCTTTAACGCTGAACAAGAAGTTTAAGCCAGCGTAAACTTGGCCTTCCCAACGATCGTTATCGATGCTGTAAGGTCCACGGGCACCCACATCAAGAAGTAGGCGGCCTAAGAAACGACGCTGTAAACCTAGCTCAGGACCAACAACGGTTTCACGGTGACGAAGGCCATCACCACCATTGCCTTCTGTTTGCTTGGTCCAGAACTCACCGCCCGCTAAACCAACGTAGGGCTCAAAGCCAAGTACGCCGGAATCAGCAAAGTGGTAACGAACGCTTAGTAAGGGCTGACGGTTTAGCACCTTATCTTTTTTATCTTCACCCGCTTCTGGGTAGCGAAGATCCGCTTTACCTTCTAAGTAAGAAGCTTCCACAGAGAAGTGTGGGGTGAAACGGAAACCTAACTGACCACCGTACCAATCGTGGTGATCGTGAAGGTTGTCGTAATCATTTTCGAACCAGCTGTAAGCAGCTTTACCACCAATGTAGGCGCCGCGCTGAATGTTGGTTCCAGCAGCATGTACACTGGTGCTTAAAAGCAAGCCAGAAGCTGCGATCAAGCATGCAGATGTGAATTGCTTACGCATATTAATTATCCCTATTGCCGTTAAAAACATCTGTATTATGTGACTTAAGACACAAATTGTAAATATATCTTTCTGAAACTCTAATAGAAAATTACATTTGTGCCCTTTATTGGGCTAGACGCAGCTATTTTTAGCTTAGGGTAAAGGGGCTATACGCCCTATGATGGTTGGTATAGCAGTCTCCACCCTTAAGATGCGCTGGCCAAGTCCGCATGGTATAAAACCTTGTCCGACAAATCGAGAGATTTCGTATTCTGTCCACCCTCCTTCAGGACCCACCGCAATAATATGTGGTTCATCATTGCTAAAAGGCAATAATGGCGCTTCACCAGGATGTAAGACATAACCTTCTTTATTTGTCATTAACTGGGGAAGCTCATCTTCAATAAAGGGTTTAAATCGTTTTTTAAGCTCGATTAAGGGAAGCTGTGTGTCCTTGGCTTGCTCTAGCGCTAAATAGCTAATTTCTTTTAGTGCGGTTTCTGCTAGGCGTGGCGTATGCCAATAGCTTTTTTCCACCTTATAACTATTTAATAAAATAATATGCTTAATGCCTAAGCTAATGGCATCAATGAGTACGCGTCTGAGCATTTTGGGGCGTGGCAAGGCCACAATTAAGGTGGTGGGTAATGGCATTGGTGGGGCATTCTTTGGTTGAAATTGAAAGTGCCAATATTGTTCATCTTGAGTTAATAAAGTGGCTCTGCCCATGCGACCTTGCAATACACCAGCTTCCACGCTATCTCCTTCTTGGGTGTTGAGCACGGTACGTAAATGCTGAATACGTCTATCATCAGCGGGGAGCTGCCAATGCTGAGGGGCAACTTCCTCATGGTGGTGAAATAGTAGTAGGTTCATAGCTAGTTTATTTGTTGAAAGCGTTCATTCTACCCAAAAGCCTTCTGCACAAGCCATTACTTGCCTTTCAAGGGATGCTTGCTAGAGTATCCCGCAGCCATTCCACCTTATATATAGGGAGACATAGATGCAGTTTCACGGCACAGATCAATACGTAGCAACTGAAGATTTAACCATGGCGGTGAATGCGGCCATCGCCCTTGAGCGTCCTTTATTGATTAAAGGTGAGCCGGGTACCGGTAAAACCTTGTTAGCTGAGCAGGTGGCAGAATCCTTAGGGTTAAAGCTCATTAGCTGGAATATTAAATCCACCACTAAGGCGCATCAGGGATTGTATGAGTACGATGCCGTATCCCGCTTACGTGATTCTCAGCTCGGGGCTGAGGGCGTGGAGGATGTATCCAATTACCTTAAAAAAGGTAAGCTGTGGGAAGCATTCGAATCAGAAGAGCAGGTGGTGCTCTTAATTGATGAAATTGATAAGGCGGATATTGAATTCCCCAACGACTTGCTGCAAGAGCTAGATCGCATGGAGTTTTATGTGTATGAAACGCAGCAGTTAATTAAGGCAAAGCGTCGCCCCATTGTGATTATTACCTCCAATAACGAAAAAGAGCTGCCTGATGCCTTTTTGCGTCGTTGCTTCTTTCACTACATTAATTTCCCCGATGCAGAAACCATGATGCGCATTATCGATGTGCATTACCCCAATGCTAAGAAGCAACTAGTGCAAGAGGCGCTAGAAATTTTCTTTGATCTGCGCAAGGTACCTGGTCTAAAAAAGAAGCCCTCCACATCAGAGCTCATTGATTGGCTCAAGCTATTGCTTTCCGATGACATTCCTGAGGATATTTTACGCAACCGTGATACCTCATCAGCCATTCCTCCTTTATATGGTGCCTTGTTAAAAAATGAGGCCGATGTGCAGCTGCTTGAGCGTTTGGCTTTCATGAATCGTCGTCAGGGATAACCCTATGTTGGTGCGATTTTTTGAGACTTTAAGAGCTTTTCGCATACCGGTGACTCTGCGGGAGCTATTGGATTTGCAGGGTGTGTTATCCAAGCATTTGGCTTTTGGTAGTGTGGATGAGTTCTATTTGTTAGCCCGGGCGGTGATGGTAAAGGATGAAAAGTACTATGACCGCTATGATCAAGCCTTCGGCTACTTTTTTGAAGGGTTAGATAAGGTGCCTCCAGAGTGGTTTTCAAAAACCATTCCGGAGGATTGGTTGCGCAAGGAGTTTGAGCGCAATCTGAGCCCCGAAGAGTTAGAAGCACTTAAAAAATACGGCAGTCTTGAGGAGTTAATGGAGGAATTCCGTAAGCGCCTCGAGGAACAGCCAGAACGACACC
>CALEAR010000020.1 GCA_937943665.1 uncultured Alcanivoracaceae bacterium | reverse complement strand
TAATGGCCACAAACTCACCGGCGTAAATCTCTAGATCAATGCCCTTAAGCACCTCTAAATAATCTTCGCCTTGGGGGTAACGCTTGCGAATATTCCGCAGGCGCACTATTGGCTCGTTCATAAACGCACCCCCGCCAAGCCGCGGCGGCCAGCCCCTCCCTGGGGTGAGGTTCCCGTTTGGGGATGCACCAACACCTGTTCCCCCTCCTCTAAACCTTCAAGAATCTCCACCTTCACGCGGTTATTAATACCAGCTTTCACTGGGCGATCCTCTGGCACTCCCTTGGCATTTAATACCTGTACCCAGGTTTTGCCTTCACGCTCAAACAGTGCGGAGGCTGGTACGGTTAGGGCTTCATCTGCCTGGGCCAACACAAAAAACACTTGTGCTGTCATGTCTGTCATTAATTCGCCACTGTCATTCTCCACATCAAACAGGGCTGTGTATAAAATCACATTGTTCACTTCCTCAGGGGTAGGTAGCACCTGACGCAAGGTGCTGTGCCAACGCTTTTGCGCATTGCCTAAGGGAGAGAAATACACCGGCATGCCCACGGTTAAACGGTTTACATCTGCCTCTGATACCTCAGTCCACACCGTCATGGTGTTTAAATCCGCAATGCGCATTAAAATAGGGGCTTGCTGGTTGGCGTTCAGGGTTTGCCCACGGCGCGCTTCTAAATCCACCACCGTACCCGACATGGGCGCATAAATTTTAGAATAGCCAAGGGTGGCCTCATCGGCCTTTAAGCTAGCTTTGTGCTGCTCAATTTGGGCTTGTAATGCATCGATTTGAGCACGTACGGTTTCCACCTGGGCCTTAGCGCTCTGTAAGGCTTCCTCGCTGGTGGCCCTATCCTTGGCTAAGCGCTGCTGACGCTGCCACTGCAATTCCGCTAGCTCTCGCTGAGCGTTACGCTCACGCAGTTGCGCTTCTAAGGCCAAGAGTTGAGCTCGACTGCCCGCCACCCGTGCCTCTTGCACATCAGCATCAATTTCAGCGAGCAACTGCCCCTCTTCCACCTCATCGCCCACCTCCACATGCAATTCCTGCAGCTGGCCCGATACCTGAGCCCCCACATCCACATAATCCCGTGGCTGCAGGCTACCAATGGCGGTGACCACATGCTCAATGGGCTCTAACAAAACGCTCACGGTTTCAGGTGCTTCTTGTTTGGCGGGCCTTTGCCACCACCACACCACAACCACTAATGCCAACACCGCGAGCACAATGGCTCCCTTGCCCTTGGTGAACTTCGCTTTCATTAACTGCGCTCCCGCTTTCAAACTGCCAAGTCTTTTTGCATAGGCTCAGCATAAAAAAGAATTAAGGAAAGAATATGTAGATTCAGCCAATGGTCATGGCGAGCAATTGGCTAATGTGGGAAATGGGCCACCCCGAGGCTGCCGCCCAATCATTTATGGCAGCTTGCGCAGCGCGCCGATCACGCATGCTAGTAAGAGCATGGGGAATAATACCCCGTGCCACTAAGGCGGCACGCACGTGGGAGGTGGGCATCCAAGTATCCCACCCCGCCATGCGTAAAAACGCCGGTGCTGAAAGCCCCCCAAGCTGTTTTCCCCGCTTACGCAATAACTCCCAAAGCTCCACCCCTTCCTCCACCGGCCATTGAGCCAATAACTCACCCACACCACCGTATTCCGCTCTTAGCTCACGCACCAACTGTGCATTAATGCGTATGGCCTGCATTTTCCCAGGGTGGCGAATTAGGTTTTCATCCTCAAGGCGTGCATCAAACATGTCATCAGGCATGAGCACTAACTTATCTGGATCAAAGCCAAAAAAGGCCTTTTCAAAGTAAGGCCAACGGCTATCCACCCAAGCGTGATTCAAGCCCGCACGGAACACGCGACGCATCATTAATGAGAGGTACCAAGCATCGGAACGGCTGCGCAAGGTGTTTTTGCTCGCCACCTGCGGCAGCCGCTTCTTCACATTTTCCGGCCCTTGGTGGCGTTCACAGGCTAATGCATAAATAGCATCAAAACTCGTCATCGGTAGGCTCAAATTCCAAGGAAGCGGAGTTAATGCAATAACGTAATCCAGTGGGGGCAGGCCCATCCTCAAACACATGCCCCAAATGCGCATCACAATGGGCACATAACACTTCCGTGCGCACCATGCCATGGCTTAGGTCCTGCCGTAGGCTCACATTACCTTTATGCATCACATCGTAGAAGCTTGGCCAGCCGCTACCAGAATCGTATTTTGTCTCACTGGTAAACAAGGGAGTTTGACAACACACACACTTAAAAACACCATTGTCATCCAGATGAAGGTACTTACCAGTGAAGGGCCGTTCAGTGCCCCCCTCACGGGTAATGTGGTAGGTATGTTCATCTAACTTTTTACGCCAATCTTGCTCTATTTTATCTTGCATGGTGATGGACTCCTTAAAATAACCGCGGATATCAAACCTCATATACAGGCATAGGTTAGCACGCTAGAATAGCCAAGTATTTTTCAATCCAACTACATTTAGGGCCGAATTGTGGATCAACCAGAGTTTTTAAAATCAGACAAACTACAAGGGGTATGTTACGACATTCGCGGACCTGTGCTACAGGAAGCCAATCGTCTTGAAGACGAAGGCCACCGCATTATTAAGCTTAATATCGGTAACCCTGCCCCCTTCGGCTTAGAGGCGCCCGAAGAAATTATTCAGGATGTAAGCCGCCATCTTTACGAAGCCTCCGGCTATAGCGATTCCAAAGGCCTTTTCCCTGCCCGAAAGGCCATTATGCAGTATTGCCAAGAAAAGCAAATTGCCGATGTAAATGTGGATGACATTATTATTGGAAATGGTGTGTCTGAACTCATCACCATGTCCATGCAAGCCTTGGTCAACGATGGCGACGAACTTTTGATCCCCGCCCCTGATTACCCTCTTTGGACAGCCGCTGTACGCCTTGCCGGTGGTAACCCAGTGCACTACCTGTGCGATGAGCAACAAGATTGGCAGCCTGCCTTAGATGATATTCGCGCCAAAATTACCTCGCGCACTAAGGCACTGGTGATCATTAACCCTAACAACCCCACCGGCGCCAACTACAGCAAAGCCTTTTTATTAGAGTTGGTGGAAATTGCACGTCAACACAACCTGATTGTGTTTGCAGATGAAATATATGACAAGATCCTCTACGACGAGGAGAAGCATATTTCCATCGCCTCTTTGGCAGATGATTTATTATTCATCACCTTTAACGGCATCTCCAAATCCTACCGCTCCGCGGGATTTCGCTCCGGTTGGATTGTCATCTCTGGTGCCAAGCACAGAGCTCGTGATTTTATTGAAGGCTTAGAGATGTTGGCCTCCATGCGGTTATGTGCCAACGTACCCGCCCAATTCGCCATTCAAACCGCCTTGGGTGGTTATCAAAGCATTAACGATTTAATTAAACCTGAGGGGCGCCTGGGCCGTCAGCGTGAAATTGCCTATGAAATGCTGAACGCCATTCCGGGGGTGAGTTGCGTCAAGCCGAAATCGGCCCTGTATGCCTTCCCACGCCTAGATCCAGAGGTTTACCCCATTGAGGACGACGAAGCCTTTGTGCTCAATCTATTGCGCCAAGAAAAGGTCTTAGTGGTGCAAGGCACCGCCTTTAACTGCCCTACCCCAGACCACTTCCGCTTGGTGTTTTCGCCCCGTGAAGATGATCTGCGCGAGGCCATTGGCCGTATTGAGCGTTTCCTAAGCACTATTCGCAAATAACTGTTTTGGAGGGGCCATGGCAGATTTACACATTAATGATTTTTGTCGCGATGCTGCCATTGCGTTGGTGCGCTTGTACCAACATTTTCCACGGCCCCAAGCCCTGTATGTGAGCGATATTGCAGGCCATGAGGAAAGAGATGAAGTGGGGCTCTATTCCAAACGCCACATGGCGTGCCTGCACACCCTACTGTGGCTCGCCGATGAACAGTTTTTTCGTTTCACCTCCTTAATTTACGAAGAAGGTGTGGAGCAAGCCGTGCTCACCCACTCCG
>CALEAR010000019.1 GCA_937943665.1 uncultured Alcanivoracaceae bacterium | reverse complement strand
GCAAAGAGATTGCCTTGCCCCTCACCGAGCGCACCATTCCCATTATTGCCGATGAATATGTGGATCCTGAGTTTGGCTCTGGCTGTGTAAAAATCACCCCAGCTCACGATTTTAATGACCATGAAATTGGCCGCCGTCACAACCTACCCATGATCAATATCCTCACCGAGGATGCCACCCTCAACCATGAGGTGCCTGACGCTTATCGCGGCTTGGATCGCTATGAAGCCCGCGAAAAAATTGTGAACGACCTTGATGCCCTTGGCCTGCTAGAAAAGGTGGAAGATCACACCTTAATGGTGCCCCGTGGCGACCGTTCCGGCGTGGTAATTGAGCCCTTACTCACGGACCAGTGGTTTGTGAATGTGGAAAGCATGGGCAAAAAAGCCATTGAGGCCGTGGAAGATGGCCGCATTCAATTTGTGCCCAAGCAATATGAAAACATGTACTTTGCATGGATGCGTGATTTACAAGATTGGTGTATTTCGCGCCAGCTGTGGTGGGGCCACCGCATTCCCGCTTGGTACGATGAAGAAGGCAACATTTATGTGGGCCGCACTGAAGAAGAAGCCCGCGAAAAGCACGGCTTAGGCCCTGAGGTAACACTGCGCCAGGATGAAGACGTGCTCGACACCTGGTTTAGCTCCGCCCTGTGGACCTTTTCCACCCTCGGTTGGCCTGATAACCCTGAAGCCCTTGCCACCTTCCACCCCACCGATGTGGTGGTGAGTGGATTTGATATTATTTTCTTCTGGGTGGCACGCATGATAATGATGACCCTTGAGCTCACTGGGGAGATCCCCTTCAAGCACGTTTATATGCACGGTCTCGTGCGCGATAACGACGGTAACAAGATGTCTAAATCCCGAGGCAACGTGCTTGACCCGTTGGATTTAATCGATGGCATCGACCTTGAAAGCCTGGTGGAAAAGCGCACCACGGGCCTCATGCAGCCACAAATGGCCAAGCGCATTGAAAAGCAAACCCGTAAGGAATTCCCCGAGGGCATTAATGCCTACGGCACCGATGCGCTGCGCTTTACCTTTTTATCCCTTGCCACCACAGGCCGTGATATTAAATGGGACATGGGCCGCATTGAGGGTTACCGCAACTTCTGTAACAAGATTTGGAACGCAGCACGCTATGTGCTGCAAAATACTGAAGGGCAAGATAACGGCCAATCCGGCGGTGAAATGACCTTCTCCGTGGCAGATAAGTGGATTCAATCCGAACTGCAAAAAACCATTCAGCAGGTAACGCAATCCATTGAAGGCTATCGCTTAGACCAAGCCACCGCTGCCACCTATGACATGATTTGGCACCAGTACTGTGATTGGTATTTAGAGTTATCCAAGCCGGTGCTTTACAGTGATCATTACGATGAAGCGGCCAAGCGTGGCACCCGTTACACCTTGTTAACTGTGCTTGAAACCCTATTGCGCCTCGCCCATCCCTTTATGCCCTTCATCACCGAAGAGATTTGGCAACGTGTGGCGCCACTGGCAGGGGTTAGTGGTGATACCATCATGTTGGCGGATTACCCCGTGGCAGATGAAAGCCTAATGGATGCAGAAGCCACCGCAGACATTGAGTGGCTGCAGCACATGATCACTGCCATTCGTAATATTCGCGCTGAAATGAACATCAGCCCTGGCCGCGAGCTAGAAGTATTGCTGCACAACGCCAGCGCCAAGGATGCCGATAACGTGGAGCGCTTGAGTGGTTTGCTTGGCCGCTTAGCACGCTTAAGCAATATTCGCCTGTTGGCTGAAGATGAAGCCGCACCGCCCTCTGCCACGCAATTAGTGGGCCGCATGGAATTACTCGTACCCATGGCAGGCTTAATCGACAAAGACGCCGAACTTGAGCGCCTAGGCCGTGAAATCCAGCGCTTAGAGAAAGAAGTGGCACGGGCTGAAGGCAAACTCGGCAATGCCAATTTTGTAGACCGCGCCCCCGCAGAAGTGGTAGAAAAGGAGAAAGAAAAGCTCCTTGGCTATAAATCAGATTTGGCCCACTATCGCGAGCAGCAAGAGAAAATTAAACACCTTTAATATGCCCTTCCTGCGTGCCACAACGGTGCGCAGGAACAAAAACATTTACGGTAGAGAACCAACATGCGTTATATCAGTACCCGCGGCAACGCCCCCGCACTTAATTTTGAAGACGTGCTCCTCACCGGCCTAGCCAGCGATGGCGGCCTTTACGTGCCCGAAAACCTGCCCCGCTTCACCGTGGAAGAAATTTCCTCGTGGGCGGGCCTGCCCTACCACGAACTGGCCTTCAACGTGATGCGCCCTTTTGTGGCAGGCTGCATTACAGATGATGAGTTTAAAACTATTATAGAAGACACCTATGCGGTGTTTGAGCACCCTGCGGTGGCACCCTTGCGCCAGCTCGATGCCAACGAATGGGTGATGGAACTGTTCCACGGCCCCACCTTGGCGTTTAAAGATTTCGCCCTACAGCTGCTTGGCC
>CALEAR010000018.1 GCA_937943665.1 uncultured Alcanivoracaceae bacterium | reverse complement strand
GGATGGTCTTTAACGGATCCTTCTGGTAATAGCGCCTTAGGTTTTTGGCCCTTGTATGTGGGAGAGTATCGATTTTCCTTAGTAATAGCAGGGCGGCCACGGTTTAATCATCCTGCTTTTGTGGCCTTGGTATGGGCGCTTTCTAGCCGTTATGCGAAGGAAAGGCGGGCGCAAGGAGCGCCCGTTTAGGCTTGATCTTCCGCTTCCATTTCCTGTTGCCAGCGTTTCACTGCCACCTGTGCTATGACTTCATCAAGAATTTCGTTGATAATTTGTTGTAGGAAGCCATCCAATTCATGGGTTTCAGGAATGGCCATTCCCGCTATTTCCAATACTAAGGCCTCCAGTGTGGCGCGATTTTCCGTAGCAGAAATATCTTTCACCAGTTCATTTAATACCGCTTGCACAACCTCTTGAATGGTTTCGCTAAGCCTTACACGCATGCGTGTGCCAGCAATGGGAATGGCGGCAAGTAAAGCACCTTGTGGTGTTTTGGTGAGGCTTCTATCCACAAGGTCGGCTAAATAGGTGGTGGCTTGCTGCTGGTACCTTGTGTGGCTATGTTGTGCCACATGTACTAACTTTTCTGCAATGGTCTCCGCAAGCAGAGCTTTGCGCGGCTGAATAATATTTTCATCAATACGGTGCAATAATGGAGCACCATCAGCCACTTCTTGTTGAGCGCCCTGTAAAACGTTTATTACCACACGGTCGGAAATTTCTTCCACAATAATGCGGTAATATTTGATGATGGTACGGCCTAAGTAAGTATCACTTAAATCGATTAACCCCATGCGTTGCATGCGGTGTAATAGGGTAACAAGCCGCAATACCCGTAACCATCTGAAGCTACCCACAGGGATACAGCCGAGCACATCGTACCAGTGCACAAAGGGGTAAAAGAACCATCTATGGTGAGTTTTGCGGTAAATGGCAATGGCCCAACGCACTCCAAGCTCTGTGAGATAAATGCTGATAAAAATCAAATCCACCGTGATGAAGTTTTCATGCACAGAGTGGAGGTAAAGCTCATGAAAGCGAGGAGTATGCTTGGCGAATAGCTGCTGTATTACAGCGGAGGAAAATAACCAATCGAAAAGAATTAAGGCCAAGTTGCTGATCACCAGCAAGATCATGGCCACATCCACCAAAAAGCCTAGCCGCTCTATAAAAGGGCGGCTGGCAATTTCGGCGCGATTTATTTTAATGGTACTAGACATCGAAAGTGGCCCACACAGGACAATGATCCGATGGTTTTTCCATCGCTCGAATATGGTAATCGATATCCGCTTCCACTAAGGCTTCCATTAAGGGGGTAGTGGCCAAAACAGTATCAATGCGAAGCCCGCGCTTGGGGTCTCGGTTAAAGCCTCGGGAACGGTAATCAAACCAGCTAAACTTGTCGTTCACATTGGGGTGAAGTTTACGATAGGTGTCCTCAAGCCCCCAGCCTAAGAGGCGCTCGTACCACTCACGTTCTTCTGGTAAGAAACTGCATTTACCTTCCCGTAGCCAACGTTTGCGGTTGGGCTCACCAATACCAATATCATCATCCGTGTGTGAAATATTAAAATCACCCATTACTACTACTTTTTCTGTGGGTTTATGATGGGTTGTTAAGTATTGCTGTAAATCCGCATAAAACTGTTCTTTGTATGGGAACTTCCAAGGATGTTCTCGGTTTTCCCCTTGGGGAAAATACCCGTTTAGTATGGTAACGGTATCTCCCGTATTATCTTTTAATGTGCCAATAATCATGCGTTTTTGTGCGTCTTCCTCATCGGTGGGAAAGCCTTTTTGCACCGAAAGTAAAGGGGCTTTAGTAAGAAAGGCCACGCCATAATGAGCTTTTTGACCATGGTAATAAGCGTGGTATCCCATGGCCTCAATGGCTTCCACGGGAAATTGTTCATTGTGGACTTTAATTTCTTGTAACCCAATCACATCCGGTGCTTGGGTCTTAATTAGCTCTTCCAATTGATGCAGGCGAGCACGAATTCCGTTGACATTAAAAGATATGAGTTTCATTGATACCTCCATTAATGGCGAACATTGTACACGAGCTTTGGGTTTAGCAAAGCCATTGGGAGGTGGTGATAACATTTTGGTCAGTGAGTTTATTTTATGCCTAGGGTAAGCTGCAGCAGAATTATTGATAAGAGGTAGGTAATGAGTAATATGCGCACATTGGTTTTTGCCCACGCCAATGGTTTACCCGGGGCTAGCTATGGCACATTTTTAGCACCCTTTAAGGCTGGGTATTCGGTGCATTATGTGGATATGCTTGCGCATAATCCTCGCTGGAAGGTAAATAATGGTTGGAGTAACCTCGTGGATGAACTTGAGGCTTTTTATGAGCCTCTGCCAAAGCCTGTGGTGGGTATGGGGCATTCCTTGGGTGCCGTACTCACATTTTTATTAGCTCGCCGCCATCCAGCGTGGTTTTCTGCTGTGGTGATGTTGGATCCTCCGTTGGTGAATGGGTTGCCTAGCTTGGCTTTTCGCCTGGGTATGGCGTTAGGAATGAGCGATAAGCTAACGCCTGCTGGGTTAAGTAAGTATCGTCGAGATCAGTGGAATTCATGGGATGAGGTGGAAGAGTACTTTGCCTCTAAACCGTTTTTTCAGCGCTTCCATCCCAATTGTTTAAAAGATTATTTGGCCGCTGGTGTGGTGCTGAGTACTGATGCCACCACTTATACGTTGGCTTTTAAACGCGATGTGGAGGTGGCTATTTTTCGCTCAGGTCCGCCAAGCACCATGGGTAAACCAACATTAAGCAAACTAGGGGTTCCAGGTGTGTTGGCAAGTGGTGAAACCTCGGAATCCTTCTTCCACGCTGCTGCCCGCCGCCATTGTAAGCACCATGGCATGGCGCATAAGTTTGCATCGGGTACGCATATGTTCCCTTTAGAAAAGCCGCAGGAGGCCTATGAGGTGATTCAGGCTTGGTTGGCTGAAGAGGGGTTGTGGTAATGGATGAACTACAATGGAAGAAGCCCCCAAAGCCAGTACGCTTTGCCGTGGCACAGCGCCATGTGGCGGGATTGTATTGGGAAGGTGAGGGCACCCCCTTATTGGCACTGCATGGCTGGCTAGATAATGCCCACAGCTTTTTGCCTTTAATGGCAGCAGCTCAGAAGGCAGAGGCTAAGCTTGCTAAGCGTCCGGTACTGGCTTTGGATTTCAGCGGGCATGGGCTTTCTGATCATTGCCCTGCTGGAGAGTTACTGCAGTTTGTTACCTATTTATTAGATGTCACCTCTGTGGTGCAGGCCATGGAATGGCAGCGTTATAGCTTGCTTGGGCATTCCATGGGGGCCGTGGTTTCCACTTGGTTGGCGGCGGCTTTTCCGGAGCAGGTGGAACAACTCATCGCCATTGATGCGCTTGGTGCCCGTGTGACTCCTGCGGGAGAAGTGACAACAACCTTGCGCAAGGCCATTGAGGAACACAAGAAACTACTAGAAAAACCTCCGCGTAGTTATGCCACTTTTGAAGCGGCGGTGGCCTCCCGCATGAGAAGTATGTTCCCCGTATCGCAGCATAATGCCGAGCTGTTATGC
>CALEAR010000017.1 GCA_937943665.1 uncultured Alcanivoracaceae bacterium | reverse complement strand
CGCTGGGAAGCATTTCGATACGCCTTATATTGACCAACTCCTCGAGTAAATGACAGCCAAGTTGCTCGATAACCTCACCGCACGGCAAATTGAGGATTACCACCTTATTGGCATTCACTCTGGCGGCGTGTGGGTAGCGGAGGCGCTGCATCAGCGGCTCAACCACCCAGGGCCCCTAGGTACGCTGAACATTAACTTTTACCGAGATGATTTCTCGCAGCGGGGGCTGCACCCTCGGGTGATGCCCACCAGCCTGCCCTTTGATGTGGATAACGCCCATATTGTGCTCATTGATGATGTGCTTATGAGTGGCCGCACCGTGCGCGCTGCCCTGAATGAAGTCTTCGATTACGGCCGCCCTGCTAGCATCACCCTTGTTACCCTATTTGATATTGGCCGCCGAGAGCTGCCCATTAGCGCCGACATTTGCGGCGAACACCTAGCGTTACCGGCCCCGCTGCGAGTAAAACTCCAGGGCCCAAGCCCCCTCACCGCCGATATTGTGGAACCAAAGGCTCACCAAGATGATTGATGATTACGCCAAACTCCAACTCACCGAAAGCGGCCAGCTTCGCAACTTCATCAGTATTCGCGGGCTTCCCAAAAGTATATTGGAACAAATTCTTGATACCGCCGCCTCCTTTGTGGATGTGGGTGGCCGAGATATTAAAAACGTGCCCCTGTTACGGGGGAAAACCGTGGTTAACCTCTTCTTTGAGCCTAGCACCCGTACCCGTTCCACCTTTGAATTAGCCGCCAAACGCCTTTCTGCAGACGTGCTCAACATTGATATTGCCCGCTCTGCCACTAGCAAAGGCGAATCCTTAATGGATATGCTGCGCAACCTTGAGGCCATGGCCAGCGATATGTTTGTGGTGCGCCATGCAGATTCCGGCGCTCCCCACTATATTGCTCGCCACGCCACCCCCAATGTGGCCATTATTAACGCGGGGGATGGCCGCCATGCCCACCCCACCCAAGCCATGCTGGATATGTACACCATTCGCCACTATAAGGGCGGTTTTGAAGGGCTCACCGTGGCCATTGTGGGAGATATTCTCCACTCCCGCGTGGCGCGTTCACAAATTTATGCCCTACGTACCTTAGGCGCCAAAGAAGTGCGCGTGGTGGGGCCAAAAACGTTGATCCCCAAAGATATGGAACACATGGGGGTGAAGGTGTTCACGCGTTTGGAAGAGGGCCTGAAAAATGCCGATGTGATCATTGCCCTGCGTTTACAGAAAGAGCGCATGGATTCTGCTCTCTTACCCTCGGAAAGTGAGTTCTTTGATCATTACGGGCTTACCAACAAACGCTTAGAAGTGGCGCACCCCGATGCCATCGTAATGCACCCGGGGCCCATTAACCGTGGGGTGGAAATAGCCTCCGAGGTGGCCGATGGCCCACGGGCGGTTATCCTACACCAGGTGACCTTCGGCATTGCCGTCAGAATGGCTGTTATGTCCATGAGTATGGGTGGGCGCGAAGCCGAGCGCAGCGCCGCCCGCCGCCAACAAGAGGCTCAAGATGCACGCTAAAACCCATTTACTCATTCGCCAAGCACGTATCATAGATCCAAGCACCCAACGGGATGAAGTGGCCGATTTGCTCATTGAAGAGGGCCGCATTAGCCGTATTGGCGCCAGCCTCGATGGCCGCGGCGCTAGCATTTTTAATGCCAAGGGCTTGTGGCTGCTCCCAGGGTTAGTGGATACCTGTGTACACTTGCCTGAGCCTGGGCACCACAGAGCTGGCACCATTGCCACAGAAACCCAAGCCGCCGCCGCGGGTGGCATTACCCATTTTGCGGTCCCCCCCGATACGGACCCGGTGGCAGATACCACCGCCGTGATCCGCTTAATTCGTGAACGGGCCACCCAAACCGCGTTGGCGATGATGCTGGTGTTGACCTGTCACGCTTTATGCTCAACAGCACCATTGGCGTATTTGGCATTTTTGATGTGGCAACCAAAATGGGGTTGCAACGCAATGATGAGGATTTTGGCCAGACCCTGGGCAAGTGGGGGGTTCCAAGCGGCCCCTACG
>CALEAR010000016.1 GCA_937943665.1 uncultured Alcanivoracaceae bacterium | reverse complement strand
GCCCAATCACACCACGTGCTAAATCCAATTGCTGAGAACTCACAAGGCCCTCGTTCAAGGTGCCATGGGGCGGTTTCAACTTAGCAGTGAATCGCACCCGCTCACCCCCAAATAAAGGCGCCATTTGCTCCTCAGGATTAGGGTAATAGGCAAGACGTAAGATCCCACGGTGGCGTTGTTGCCCCGCCACCGCTTTCACCTTCACCATCACTCCATAGCGCGGTGCGCCATAATGGGTTTGTGTTTCCTGCCAGCTAAAGGGCAATACCTCCCCTTCAAGGGAAAGGCTTTCTCCTATCCATTGTGCAGGCACGCGAGCTGCCAAGCCTTGCTCCAAGTGCCAAGCGGCCCATAAACCACCCACGGATAAAGCTAAAAGCACTGACGGTAGAGGTCTAATGCCCTTAACCAAGGGCAGCAATAATAAACATAGCCCCCAGGCAACGCCGTGCCACAGGCTACCATGGTGCACCTGAAAAACGATTGCTAAGCAAAATGCCCATTGCCACATAAACCACCTCTCGTGGAGGTTAGCTTTGGGCAAGGTGCATAAGAAGAGGAAAAAGCGGAAACTGTTGTGCGTATTCAGCACCCCAGTTCACAGGGGATGCAATTGACCGTTTTGTAACTGCAATTGGCGTTGGCAGCGCTGGGCGAAGGTTAAATCATGGGTCACCACAATAAGGCCCATGCGCCTTTCTTCTGTGAGGGAAAGCAGCACATCTTGAATGTGCAAAGCGGTGGTTTCATCTAGGTTTCCTGTGGGCTCATCCGCCAATACCACCTTGGGATTTCCCACAATGGCCCTCGCAATAGCCACACGTTGGCGTTCACCACCGCTAAGCTCGCTGGGCTTATGGCGCAGCCGGTGGCCTAGCCCCACCGCTTCTAGTACCTCAGTGGCACGTTCACGGGCAGCTTTCACAGAGGCCTTGCCAATAAGCAAAGGCATGGCCGCATTTTCTAAGGCGCTAAACTCTGGCAGCAAATGGTGAAACTGATACACAAAACCCATGGCATCGTTGCGTAAACGCCCTTTGCCGCGCTCCGATAGGCGTAATAAGGATTGCCCATCAATGTGAACCTGGCCACGAATGGGGTTGTCCAAGCCGCCTAACATGTTGAGCAAAGTGGATTTTCCCGACCCTGATGCCCCCACAATAGCCACGGATTCCCCTGCATAAACATCGAGATCTATTCCTTGCAACACAGACACTTCATTGTGTTTATCGCGATACGCATGGTGCAAATCGCGCACCTGAACCACGGGTTTACTCATAACGCAACGCCTCCGCCGGTGCCACGCGGCTTGCACGCCAGGCAGGATATAAGGTGGCTGAGAAGCTGATCCCCATAGCAATTAGCGCAATGGTAACCACATCGCTTAAACGCAGTTCTGAGGGTAAATAATTCACAAAATAAGATGTAAACATATCCGCATTAAAGCTTTGCTCGATCCAAGCGCCAATGTCAGAGATATTAAGCGCTAACAGAACGCCTAACCCCACTCCTAAGGCGGTACCCGCAAAGCCAATAAGGGTGCCTTGCACAATAAAAATTCGCATAATGCTAGCGGGCGTGGCTCCCAAGGTGCGCAACACCGCAATGTTGCCGCGTTTTTCTGTCACTAGCATCACTTGGCTAGAAACAATGTTGAACGCCGCCACCGCCACAATAAACGACAGCAGCAATG
>CALEAR010000015.1 GCA_937943665.1 uncultured Alcanivoracaceae bacterium | reverse complement strand
CTGGCCCCCCAAGCCAACCCCGAAGCACACGGCCGGATTTAACGAGACCCGACATCACCTGATATGCGGTGGAGGCGGGGGTGGAAAACCCAATACCCTCCCAACCACCACTGCGGGAAAGAATGGCGGTGTTAATTCCAATGAGGTTGCCATTGGTATCGATTAAGGCCCCGCCTGAGTTGCCACGGTTAATTGCGGCATCGGTTTGAATAAAGTTTTCAAAGGTGGTGATGCCCACATGGCTACGCCCCGTGGCACTGGCAATGCCCATGGAAACCGTTTGTCCTAACCCTAAAGGGTTACCAATGGCTAGCACCACATCGCCCACTTGGATGGTGTCATCGTGTTGCAAATCCAGTGCATGTAAATCAGGAAGATCAATATGTAAAAGGGCGAGATCGGTTTCTGGATCCGTGCCCACCACGCTGGCTTGAGTTTCACGACCATCGGGCAGGGCCACTAAAATTTCCTCTGCTTCGCGAACCACATGAAAGCTGGTGAGGATATAGCCCTCTTGCGAAACAATAACGCCAGAGCCTAGGCTGCCCAAAATGCGTTCTCGACGCGGGGCTTCTAACATGTCTTCAAAGTATTCTTGCCCACGGGGGTGGCGTTGTTTTTCTGGTATTTGTGTGGTGTAGATGTTCACCACAGCGGGGGCAGTGCGGCTAATCACCTCCGCATAGGAATGCTTGGTGAGGACTGTGTTAGTATCAGGCTTTATCCACCAAAGCACGGCAAAGCCGGTGAGAAGGCCAGCTAAAATGGGTACAAGCCAAGCATTTATTCTATTCATTCAGCGCTCTTAGTGATGGGTGAGTGAATTTTTGCTTAGTGTAGCAGAGCCAACGCCTTGGTGAGAGTCACGGGTTAAGAGGAGGCGAAATAAATGCAAAAACGTGATGTGTTGGTAGCGGCAATGAATGATTATTTGCAGGCCTATAAGTTTAAAGATTATTGCCCCAATGGCCTCCAAGTGGAGGGGCGCGAACAGGTGAAACGGGTGATTACCGGGGTGACGGCATGCCAAGCCTTATTGGATGCTGCTGTGGTGGCCGATGGTGACATGGTGTTGGTGCATCATGGTTACTTTTGGCGTAACGAAAACCCTTGTGTTACTGGCATGCGCAAACAGCGGTTGGCCACGCTATTAAAGCATGATATGAATTTGGTGGCTTATCACTTGCCCTTGGATGCGCACCCTGTGGTGGGAAATAATGCCCAATTAGCACGCCTGTTGGATATTGAGATCACGGGGCATTTTGGAGAGGGTGACCCTGCCATAGGTTTTGTGGGGCGTTTACAGGAGCCCATGAGCGCCCGTGAATTAAGCCAGTGGGTGGAGGAAAAGTTGCGCCGGGATGTATTGCACGTGGGAGATGCAGAAGACATGGT
>CALEAR010000014.1 GCA_937943665.1 uncultured Alcanivoracaceae bacterium | reverse complement strand
TAAATCGCACAATCAGCCAAATAGCGAAGAGAAAACTCGGGATAGCATCGCCAATAATAATGGCGGTGCGTGTGCAAGTAGGAAAGGGGGTGCAGTGGCGAATAGCTTTACGAATGCCAAGGGGGATGGAAATCAAATAGGTGATTAGGGTGCTCCACAGCCCTAAGGAAATGGAAACAGGTAAGCGATCCTTAATTAAGCCGCTAACACTGCGTTCACGGTAGTAGGATTCCCCAAGCTCAAAGCGAGCGTAGTTTTTAAGCATTAATAAAAAACGCTCATGGGCGGGCTTATCAAAGCCGTATAAGGCTTCAATACGCTCAATAAGCTCAGGGGGTAGGCCACGGGAGCCACGGTATTCACTTTGGGTGTTTACCACTTCCATGCGCGCTCCCGCAAATTGCCCCCCTGTACTGCTTTGGCCACCGCCTCAATTGAGATACCATGCGTTCCACAGGCCCTCCTGGAGCGGCCTGCACCACCACAAAGTTAAGCAATAAAATGCCTAACAAGGTGGGAATAATCAGCAGTAGCCGGCGCAGTACATAGGCACTCATGATTACCTCTCAGACCACCAAGTATCCAAGGCCATGCCATATTCCGCATGGGTGCTAGGATGCTTAATGTGCGACCACCGCGCAATGCGGAACTGGTTTAAATGCCAGTTAGGAATCACGTAATGGTTCCATTGCAGGGCCCTATCTAACGCGCGTGTGCTGGCAATGAGGCTGTCTCTGTCTTTGGCTCGAATCACTGCATCCACCAAGGCATCAATGGCAGGGTTTTTAATGCCAATGATATTGCGTGAATCGGGTTTATCGGCGGCACTGGAATGCCAAAAATCCCGCTGTTCATTTCCTGGTGAGTTAGATTGTGGGAAGACTTGCACCACCATATCAAAATCAAAATGGCGTAAACGCTCTTCGTATTGAGAGCTATCTAAGCGGCGTGCTTGGGCATGAATACCTAGCATGCGTAAGTTGCGCGCAAAGGGCAGTACAATGCGTTCCCATGCTGGGCTATCAATAATAATTTCAAACCGTACGGGCTTGCCATCGGGGGTATAGAGCTGTTTATCTTTTAAGGTGTAACCCGCCTCGCGGAGCATGCGTTGTGCTGTTAAAAGATTTTCCCGCGGACGGCCCGAGCCATCGGTGCTAGGTGGCTCATACACCTTGGTGAAAACCTCAGGGGGTAATTGATCTTTCAAGGGATTGAGCAAGGCTAGCTCCGCCTCTGAGGGAAGCCCCTGAGCTGCCAGCTCAGAGTTTTCAAAATAGCTGCGAGTGCGTTTGTACTGATTATGGAAAAGGTTTTTGTTCGCCCATTCAAAATCAAAGGCATAGGCCATGGCTTGGCGTAAGGTGGCATCTTGAAAGAGTGGGCGACGTAGATTAAATGCAAAAGCTTGCATGCCCGTGGGCAAGCTGTGGGTGAAGGTATCAAGTTTAATATCACCACGGCGCAGAGCAGGGCCCTCGTAACCTCGTGCCCATTGGCTAGCCACGGTTTCTACGCGCACATCATAACGGCCACCTTTGAAGGCTTCTAAGGCCACTGTGTCATCTAAGAAGTAGGTATAGCGGATCTCATCGAAGTTATAGTGGCCGCGATTAACAGGTAAATCCTTACCCCAGTAATCCTCACGGCGCTCATAGGTGACTTGCTTACCCGCATCAAAGGCTTTGATTTTATAGGGGCCACTGCCTAAGGGCGGGGTTAGCCCGCTGCGTTGGAAATCCTTATCTTCCCAATAGTGTTTAGGAAACACCGGAAGCTGTCCCAAAATTAAGGCCAATTCGCGGTTGTCTCCTGGCTTTAGCGTAAATTTCACTTTGTGCTCGCTAAGGGCTTCCACCTTTTCCACATCTTCATAATAAAAGGCATAGAAGGGGCTGCCTTCTTCAATGAGCAAACGAAAGGTGAATACCACGTCATCCGCTGTAACGGGCTGCCCATCGGCAAAGCGAGCTTCCTTACGCAGGGTGTAAGTTACGGAGCTACGATCCTCAGGAATCTCTATATCTTCTGCCAGTAAACCGTATTGAGTGAAGGGTTCATCCCGGCTGGCGGTGGTGAGGGTATCAAATAAATAGCTCGTGCCCACAGCAGCGGACCCCCGCGCCACAAAAGGGTTGAAGCTATCAAAGGTGCCCACCACATGCATGCGCAGGCGCCCTTGTTTGGGAGCGTTGGGGTTCGCGTATTCAAAATGGGTAAAATCCGCAGGGTATTTAGGCTCACCGTACATGGCCACTGCGTGATCAGCTTGCGCCAAAAGGGGGCTAACTAATAATAGCCCCACACTGAGGCAGTGGCGTAATCGTTGTTGTAATTTCACTGCAAAACCTCATGTTATTGCCCCGAGATCCATGGGGAATTAGTGGGTATTGCGCACGTCCACATACACCACTAAACGCTCACCTGGGGTAAGGGTTCCCCGTTGATGAGGGTTCCATGCTTTTAATTCATTCAGGGCCACTTTAAAACGTTGGGCAATACCGCTGAGAGTATCACCTCGACGAACTTCATAATTCACTTTTTTTACCATGTGCTCTGAGGCGTTGCCTTGGGCACTGGCGTTGAGCTTTAACACCTGGCCCACCTGTATGGAGGCCTGTTGATCCAGTGTATTCCATTGTTGTAATTGCTGCACGCTCACACCATGGCGCTTGGCAATGCGCCAAAGTGTATCTCCCCGTTGCACCACATAGCTTTGTGTGGTTTTTTCACTACCAGTGCTAGGGCCTGGAATGCTAAGGGTTTTGCCCACCATAATGGTATTGGAGTTAAGCCCATTGACCTGTTTTAGAGAAGCAACGCTAACATTATGCTGCCGTGCAATGCCGATGAGGGTATCCCCGCGTTTTACCACATGCTTGGTATCTTGGGGCTTAAGCGCCGAAGGGGGTAGCTTAGCAATTTCTTCGCCAAACCCTTTGGCTTTATCCACGGGCAATAATAAACGATGGGGGCCGTTAGGGGCTGTGGCCTCTCGGTTAAAGGCGGGGTTCAGCAGCTGCAGTTCCTCTAAAGGGATCTGAGCCAACTTGGCCGCTTTGCTCAAATCCAATTGCCCAGGCAAGGTCACTGTTTCAAAGTAGGCTTCATTGGGAAGTTCGGGCAAGGTAATGCCATAGTGTTCCGGATCTCGTATGAGTTCTGCCACCGCCAACAGCTTAGGCACATAATCCATGGTTTCCTGGGGAAGGGAAAGATGCCAAAAATCCGTGGGCTTGCCCGCTTGTTCGTTGCGGATGATAGCGCGCGATACATTACCACCGCCGGCGTTATAAGCGGCTAGGGCCAAGAGCCAATCCCCATCAAAGCGATCCGCTAATTGTTCTAAATAAGTCAGTGCCGCATCCGTGGAGGCGATAATATCGCGTCTATCATCCTTCCACCAATCTTGTTCCAAGCCAAAGGCGCGGCCCGTACTACTGATAAACTGCCATGGGCCTGCGGCGTGGCCACGGGAATAGGCAAAGGGGTCAAAGGCACTTTCCACCATAGGTAAAAGCGCTAGCTCCAGAGGGAGGTCTCGATTTTCTGCTTCTTCCACAATGTAATGAAGGTAGCGGCTGCCGCGCTCCAAGATCTTATACACATAGGTGGGGTAATTGGCGTAGCGTTGGCGCTGTTCCACAATGCGGGCGTGTTGCATAGGGGCACTAAGCTGATACCCCAAACGAATGCGTTCCCACAGATCCTCAGGTTCTTGAGGTCGTTTTGCCTTTTTCGTGGAACGGGGCAGTACGGGGGCTGGATCCACGCGGTGAGACGCAGGATCCGCCTTATCCTGCGTGGCCGCTGGCATGGGGCCATAATCATCAATATCTTTTTTTTCAGGCGTTAGGGTGCACCCCGCTAACACTAAAGCAAAAAAAAGGCTAACAAGCGCGGGGGCTACAAAGTGTATCGGCATCTGTGTTACTCAATAAGATTAGCTTAAAACAGGGCGCACTATACCTGAGCTTTCATGGGCATGCATTGATACAGTTAACTATTATCTTTCCACTGTCTTAAGCCCGCAAAAACCTCCACCGGCGTGTGCACCGCTTCACCTAAATACTCACTGACACTGTGTTTGATTTCTGGTTCAGTAACCTTAAGAAAAAGGTTGTGCTTGCGTTCATGGCCAATGGTGGTGGGCAGAGTGGGGCGGCCCTGTTTGCGCAATTCTTCTGCTTGCGCTTGATACTCCATGAGCTTTTGATCATTGGGCAGCACCTTTAAGGCAAACTGAATATTGCTTAAAGTGTACTCGTGAGCACAGCACACGCGGGTTTCCTCGGGTAAGGCTGCTAAGGTGGAAAGGGAATCCCAC
>CALEAR010000013.1 GCA_937943665.1 uncultured Alcanivoracaceae bacterium | reverse complement strand
TGCATATCAACCCTTTATCTGTACTGTAATCAACAACATAGCCGCGCTGTACACGCAACAATATTTAAGGCATTTAGAAAACAAATCGATTACAATGCAACATCTTTGCTTCATCTGGGACAAGTATACACATTAAAGGTGACATTTTTATGAACCCACATCTTAGATCTATTTTTGTGTCTCTTGGAAAGTATTTTTTACTCGCAGTGGCTTGCAGCTACCCTGCGGGTATGCTCATGCTTGATATTTTATGGCTTGATAACGGCGTTGGAGAGCAATCCTTCACCGAATTCTCACAAACAGGCGTCTTGCTGATTATTATTGGTCTTTTTGCCCATATTATTCATCGGTATGAGGATCAAAGACCTTTCACCTATATGGCTATTGGCCTCTTTATTGCCATGTTGATTCGCGAGCAAGATTTCTACCTAAATTCACTTGGCGCCTATTTATGGGAAACCCTAGTGGCCATCACCTTTATAGCTTGTGTAGCGCTATCGCGTCGTACCCGCCAACCTTTTGCTCCCGTATTTAGCGCTTATTTAACATCTAAAGCGGGAGCCACCATGGCCATAGCGTTGGTTTCCCTTTTATTCTATTCTCGCCTGTTCGGCATGGGAGTGATTTGGACATCTCTGCTTGAGGAAGGTTATGTACGCACAGTGAAGAACGCCATTGAAGAGGGCACGGAACTCTATGCGTACATATTGATTTTGTATGCCGCGTTGCAATATCGCGCGCAGCTAGCACAGCAAAAGTAGGTCCACTTGAAGGCACAGGCAATTACGTTGAAAATAGCGCCCTCAAGTATGCCAAATCGGTGGAGAGCCCAATGAGCCAAAAGGAAGCTAATCTTAACGCAGCACAGTGGGATTTAGAGTCCCTTGTAAACGAGTTGCGCCAAGTTCGCCAAGTGTGGCGACAAGCTAACGGTCGCACGGGCAATCAAAACGCACGGGAGCTACCTTCAAAAGCGGTGATCGAAAACATCGTGAAACAGCTCAGCGGTGCCCTATTCCCCATGCGTTTGGGCCCAGCTAGCTTGCACCAAGAAGGCGAAGATTTTTATGTGGGTGCCACCATATACAGCGCATTACAGGCGTTACTTAAACAAGTGACCCTCGAGCTTTATTACCACGCACGCTTACAGGGCACCCCTACAGATAACCTTAAAGAAACTGCCAATCACATTGTTAACCAATTCGCTAAGGCGCTTCCTAACATTCGGCGCACCTTAGATACGGATGTGATGGCAGCCTACCATGGGGATCCCGCTGCAGTGAGTGTGGATGAGGTGTTGCTATGCTACCCCGGCATCTTAGCCATTATGCACCACCGCATTGCACATCTGTTGTATAAGCTCGGTGTGCCTTTAGTGGCACGGGTGATTTCTGAGGCCGCACACTCACTCACAGGTATTGATATTCACCCCGGCGCACAAATTGGCTCTGGCTTCTTCATTGATCATGGCACTGGGGTGGTGATTGGTGAAACCACCATCATTGGTGATCGAGTACGCCTTTATCAAAACGTTACCCTAGGGGCCTTGCGTTTCCCTGCAGATGAACACGGACGCTTGGAAAAGGGCCATCCGCGCCATCCTATTATTGAAGATGATGTGGTGATTTATGCGGGTGCCACCCTTCTAGGGCGCATTACCGTGGGTAAAAATTCCGTTATTGGCGGGAACGTGTGGCTCACTCGCAGCGTGCCAGAAAACAGTGCTATCACCCAGGCTAACCTACGCCGCGAAATGCCAGACTGCCCAGAAACCACAAATTAATTGATTCAGCACATGGGGCTTTGCTAGACAGAGCCTCTAAGATGATCACGATTTCTTTGAGCTCTGCAAAGAAATCACTATGATATGAACCCTATTTCCCTAGGCGCCTTTTTAAACGCCTATTAATTTGTTAATCAGCGAGGACGCAATGTCTGCTTTTGCCGAGGAAACAGTTCTCAGTGTACACCACTGGAATGACTCTCTTTTCAGCTTTACCACCACCCGTGATCAAAGCTTACGTTTTAAAACCGGCCAATTCGCCATGATTGGCTTAGAAGTGGACGGCAAGCCATTAATGCGAGCTTATAGTTTTGTGAGTGCGCCTTACGAGGATCATTTAGAGTTTTACAGCATTAAGGTGCAAGATGGTCCGCTCACTTCTCGCCTGCAGCATTTAAAAGAAGGCGATAAAATTTTAATGAGCCGCAAACCCACGGGTTCTCTGATTATTGATAACTTACTGCCTGGCAAACATCTTTATCTTCTTGCCACCGGCACAGGCCTCGCTCCGTTCATGAGTGTGATCCGTGATCCTGAGTTTTACGACGCCTTTGAAAAGATCATTCTATGCCACGGTGTGCGCCAGGTGAGCGATTTGGGCTATTACGATTACATCACCAAGGAACTCCCTGAGCACGAATACTTTGGTGAAATGATCCAAGAACAGTTAATTTATTATCCAACGGTAACGCGTGAACCCTTCAAAAACGAAGGACGCCTCACCACATTAATCGAAAACGGTAAATTGTTTGAAGATATCGGCTTGCCGCCCTTCAACCCCGAAGATGATCGCATTATGATCTGCGGCAGCCCTAGCATGCTTAAGGACTTAGTGGCTATCTCTAAGGAAAGAGGTTTTGTGGAAGGCACTAGCCACGCCCCTGGCACCTATGTGATTGAGCGTGCCTTCGTGGAAAAATAAACCTTTAGGCCCACTTTGTGGGCCTTTATTCACCCCATCGGGGCACTAAGTTCTGCTCCACCCCTAGCTGATCTAACAACCTTGCCACAATAAAATCCACCAACTCGGTGGCACTTTGTGGTTGCTGATAAAACGCCGGCGATGCTGGCAAAATGGTTACCCCCAACCGCGCAAGCGTTAGCATGTTTTCTAAATGGATAGCCGAATAAGGTGCTTCTCGCGGCACTAGAATCAACTGCCTGCCCTCTTTAATGGCCACATCCGCCGCTCGTTCAATAAGGTTATCGCTAGCGCCATGAGCAATGGCCGACAAGGTACCTGTGGAACAGGGGCACACCACCATGGCGGAAGGAGCACCTGAGCCAGAAGCCACGGGCGCCGTCCATTGCTCAAGCCCTAACACCACTAAACGGCCCTTCCC
>CALEAR010000012.1 GCA_937943665.1 uncultured Alcanivoracaceae bacterium | reverse complement strand
TACGAAGCCCATGGCGATAAACCAATAACCGCAGAGGTGGTGGGCTTTGTGGAAGGCCGTGACGGCAACTTTGAAAAAGTGAATCTGGATACAGGGCAAGCAGAGTTAGAGCTGATTCCACCTACTTTGTTTGGCTCTGATGGTGATGATGTTATTGATACCAGCAAAGTTGTGGCCACGGTGGAGGGTGAAACGGGTTCTAACCCAAGTGCGTGGGGCATTCACTACGAGAATGGTAGAGAAGGGGTATATATTGATTCTGTGGAGATAGATTTATCTGGCTCTGCTAACCGAAACGTGCACTTTGGTGCAGCAGGCTCTACAGGAATCTTTGGAAATGAGCGTAACGATAAAAAAGGAACTCATTTCAAGGAAAATAGCCCGAGCCACAACAGTATTGCGGGTAATAGCGGTGTAAAGAGTTATCATATTCATGCAGATGGAAGTGATAAGCCTCAAGGGCTCACCATCAATTTTGAGGAGGGCTGGTTTACCGCGGGTAAAGAATTTAATTTTGCCGCTGATACAGATACGCGTAGCCCTAGTATACTCTCCGACGGCCGCAACGATAGTTTCGCCGATGAACTGGCTGGATCCACCATCACTATTCGCTTTAGTGATGGCACCACTCAAGAGATTACGTATGAAGATCTAGGCGTGGGCAGCAAGACAAACAGTAAATCGGAAGGCGTGTATGGCGACGGCTACTGGGATGTTGTCGATGCCGGCGATGGCGATGACATCATTATTGGTAACTCTAAGGATGAAATCATCATCGGTGGTGCTGGCAACGACATCATGACCGGTGGCGGTGGTGCTGATACCTTCGTATGGAAAGAGGGTCACCAAGGGGAAGCAGGTGATCCCGCGCGGGATATCATCACGGATTTCTCTCAAAACGACACCATGGATTTGAGTGATATGTTGTCCGAAGTGGGAGCAAATCAATATGCCGATTACATTAGCGTAACCCAAGAGGGTGATGACATGGTGATTCAGATTGCCACTAATGGTGATTTGAGCACAGGGGTGGATCAGGTCATCACATTAAAGGGGGTTGATGCTGATAGCTTAGGCCTAAATAGCAATGAAGACATTGTGGAGGGGCTGATTAATAACGGTTACTTGGTACTCGGTGGTGCCAACCCTGGTATCGCTTCGGCCAGTATTGCACCCACGGAGGCAAGCCTAACCTTTGATTTGCTTGATGACAGCGATGCCTTAGGCGGCAATGAACCCATGCAAGTGGAGGAATTCCGCTTAGGAGATGTGGAACTTGATTCCGCAGCAACGCAAATTGATCTTAGCGCCTTGCTAGAGGATGAAGAAGTGAACGCTGATAACATTGGCGATTACCTCAGCCTTGAGCAAGAAGGCGATACCGCCACCCTTAGCATCGATCGTGATGCCAAGGGAACGGCTTATGAATCCACTGCCTTGCTAGAGCTTAATAACTTAGAAAGCGAAGTTGATTTGGATGAACTCTTGAATAACAACCAAATCATTTACTAGTGGAAAGCATGGCGTCATCAGCAGGCGCCATGTGGTGTGGAGGTTAAAAGAGCTGGGTGAAAGCCAAGCTCTTTTTTTATCGATTGATTAAGAAAGCGATAATATTGAGTTAATGAACAAAAACTAATCTTTCGGAAAATAGCGCTCGCCCTTAGCTATGTATTTCAGTAATTGGCGTCACGCATATAGTAAATAATTATTAGAAACGCTATTTATCAATATTTTACAATTTATTTATTAAATATATCAATGCCTTCGCTCTATATGCAAGTAGTTTGCGCCCTCCTAAGCCAAATATTGGTTATTAGCATAATGTTTTTCATTTATCTTTGAGCTGCGTCACATTTTTGTGAAAGGATGTCTTGTGCCCATCTATAAGTTCTAAAGGATCTTCTAGGGGTACAGGGGGGAAGTTTAACTGGTGAAGGTGTACCTAGGATGGCAAAGCGCTTTTTCTATTTGGTTTTATTGGCGGCGGTTTTTGGTGCAGTGGGTTGTGCCAAGCAGGAGTTGGTAGGACCCAAGCAAGCATATAAGTCCAATGAAGCAGCGAGTATTCCAGAAAATACGGCCAAAGTGGTTTTTTATCGTAAGAAGCAAGGTCTAAAAGATAGGCCCGCAAGCCCTGTGGTAAGCATTAATGGCCGTGTTGTGGGGGCGTTAAATCCAGATCAGTACATGGAAAGTTATGTTTGTGCTGGTGAGGGATTATTTAAGGTGCAGCAACAAGAGGCATCACGTTTCGATAAAACTTATTCCTATGATGCTGCTCATCAAGAGACTTTATATTTTGAAGTCCGAACCAACGAAGAAGGTCAATATGACATATTCGCTATTCCAGAAGAGCGGGCATTAAGTGATTTACAAAAAGTAAAACGCACTTCGTTCTTGGCGAATCGTTCTATGAGCGATTGCGCAATGTTAGTAGAGGATGAAGAGATTGAAGATAGGGATGAAGGTCCCGTATTAATTGATGAGAGCGTCTTAGAAGTGGATGGGTTGTTCGGTTTTGATAGCGCTGTTTTAAGACGCATGGATGACTCTGCTGATGCATTCGAAGCCCTCAATAATACGGTGGCTGAATTGAAAGAGCTAGAAGACCAAGTGCAAAAGGTACGTGTGGTGGGGCACACCGATAGGCTTGGTGCGAAAGCGTATAACAAAGCCCTGTCAGAGCGCCGTGCAAAGGCGGTAGCCGATTATCTGATCGCAAAAGGCGTGAAGCAGGAGCTTGAAGTTGTGGGCGTGGGGGCAGAACAACCTATAACTACAAACTGTAAGGGCACACGTGCCACTGCGGCGCTGATTGAATGTTTACAGCCTGATCGCAGAGTAAGTTTGGAACTTTGGGGCTTGTCTCAATAAATCATTTTCAAAGTTAATTATTTATAAGGCTAAGCAGAGTAACGCTCTGCTTAGCCTTTGTACGGAATATTTTTAATCAAATTATTGGCAGAGGCTGTAATAATGGCTAACCAAATTAAACTGTTAGTGCACACTGAAGAAGGTGTTATTGCTGAGGTAATGCTATCAGAGGGCGCTAACGAAATTATCCAGGCGCAAGAAAACGTGAGCTATGAGTTTCAAGTGGTTGAGGGGCAAGTTGCGCCTGATGAAATTCTAGTAAAGCGTAATGGGGATCATTTAGAAATTTTTGCTGAGGATTCAGAGGCACCTTTAGCAACCATTGAAGGGTATTTTTTATTAGAGTCTCCGGTGCCGTTAGTGGGTGCCACAGAGGGCGGTGAATATTTGCCCTTTGTGCCGCAATCCGGTGTTGCAAAAGAAATGCCGTGGAATTTGGAAGAAGGTGAAAGCAGCTACCAAAGCTTGGGTTATGATGAATCGCAATCCCCAGTTCCATGGTGGCCTATTTTGTTAGCGGGTGTGTTGTTGCTTGGCGGTGGCGCTGCTTTAGCTTCAAAATCAAGCAGTTCGAGCAGTTCAGATAGTGATGCTGGTGCTGATGGCGGAGATTCTGGTGCTGGCGGTTCAAAAGATCCTGAGCTAGAACCGCCCACCAATGTGGAGTTCACCGAAGACGGCGACAAGATCACTGGTGAAGGTAAGCCAGGTGCTGAGATTATCGTTACCGATAAAGACGGCAACGAAATTGGTAGAGGCGAAGTGGATGAGGACGGTAAGTTTGAGGTTGAGCTAGATGAGCCGCTCACCAACGGCGAGACCGTGGATGTGGTTCAGAAAGAAGACGATACTACCTCTGAATCCACCGAGGTTACCGCTCCTGAATTAGAAACCCCTGTGGATCCTGATCCTGAGCTAGATCCGCCCGTGGTGAATGAGGTGACCTCTGAAGATACTGAGATCAGCGGTACAGCTGAGCCAGGCAGCAAAGTTGAGGTGTTCGTTGATGGTGAGACCATTGGCACCGTTGAGGCTGATGAAGACGGAAACTGGACCCTTGAGCTTCCTGAGGATGTAATCCTTGAAGGTGGCGAAGAAGTAACCGCCACCGCCACCGATGAAGCTGAAAATACTTCTGAGGAATCAGATCCAGTGATTGTTCTCTCACCGCCTGATGCACCAGAGATCTCTGAATTTGACCCTAATGGGGAGATGAGCGGTAAAGCTGAGCCAGGTAGCAAAGTTCATGTGTACATTGAAACGAGCTATTCGGATCCGACTGGAGCAGGAGGAGGAAAAGAACACCTCGGCACAGTGACAGCAGACGAGAATGGTTATTGGAAACTCACTAAAGATGATATTGATGAGGCCCTAGGTTATTTCGGTCCAATTCCTTTTCCTGAAGGAGCAGAAGTGTATGCCACTGCCGAAAATAAAGCTGGCACCTCTGAAAAATCTGATCCAGTGATTGTTAGCTACGAATCATCACCGCCTGTGGATCCGGAAGAGCCAGATCCTATGGATCCTGTGGATCCGGGTGAATCAGATTCAGAGGTGCAGCCTCATCCAGGAAGCCATGGAGAGTGGTCTGTTACTTCTGAGGGAGAAGAAATAAACATTGTTGTTGTTTCTTATGATTACTTGGATGAGAGCGCAGACCAATTCGAGCACACATTGGAAGAGGTGCAGTTTGACGTGGAACTGGAGGCCCCTGCAACTCAAATTAATTTGAGCGCATTGCTTGAGGAAGAAGAGGTGCTTGAGGATACTCATGAAAACCTTTACCAGCCCCAAGAGCGTGAGAATGACGTATTGAGTGCAGAAGAAGGCAATGCTAGGGAAGGTTACAAAGCACCTACTGTCCTTGATGTGAACAACCTAGAAAGTGAGATGGATTTGGATGAACTCTTGAGCAACAACCAAATCCTTTACTAAACCATGTGAGCTAAGGCATTCTTTAAATGCTTCAACTCCATGAAAGCAAGGCCTAGCAATTGCTGCTAGGCTTTTGCTTTTATGCGGTAGTTAAGAGGAAAGGAACTCATGAGTTTACGTTCACCCGCATGGTTAATCATTGGGATGCTATTAGGGGTAGTGGCTCCGTTTAAGGGGCTTGCCATTGAGATAAAACAAGCCATCACCTTAGAAGAGGCCGTTCAAGAAGCACTCAGCTGGCACCCCACTATCGCCACCGCTAAAGCGCGCTTGGAAGAGCAAGCACAACGAGAGCGCCAAGCAAAAGCAGGCTACTACCCGCAAGTGAGCGCAAGCTCTAAAAGCGGTTATGAAGGCCGGCGCGATGAGCAAAAATACAGCCATGCGTTAAGCTTATCCGTTTCACAAATGCTTTATGATTTTGGCAAGGTGCGTTCTGATGTGGCCGTGGAAAAAGCCCAATGGGTAAAGCGCCAAGCTGAATTGTTTAAAACCATTGAAGAAACGGTGCACAACACGAGCACGGCAGCGTTTGAGATATGGCGATACCAGCAGCTAGAAACCATGGCTGAACAACAACACAAAGCATTAGATGAGCTCACAGAGCTAGTGGCAGAAAGGCACAGGCGTGGTGCTGCCTCACGCTCCGATGTGGCACAATCGAAAAGCCGTGTGGAAGGGGCCTATGTTCAAGTGCTTCAGTACCGCAATCAAAAACTCTTATGGCAAAACCGTTTAGCCAGTTTGCTTGGTAAAGAAAGCGCCATTGCTATTGCTTCAGCACCGAAGGTGCAGGCGCAGGAAAGTTGCCAGTTTTCTGAAGAGGCTTTGGAAAAAGCCCCTAGCTTAGCGATGGCTTTTGCTGAGCGCGATAGCGCAGAAGCCACTGCAGCCCAAGCTAACGCAAGGCAATGGCCCACCATTAGTTTAGATCCAACAGTAACGCATCATGTAAGAACCCCTAATTGGTCTCAGCGGGATACCCCAGAGCGTACTGAGTATGGTGTGTTTTTGAATGTGAATATGCCGTTGTACCAAGGTGGAGCCATTAATGCGGAGCGCAAGTTGGCACAGGCAGGCCGCCTTGCCGCGGAATCAGAAATTCTAAGCGAACGGCAGCGTTTGCTAGAGGCTTTATTCACTGCGTCTTCGCAATTAGAAGTATTAGGGTACCAAAAGCAGGTGTTGGAGCACCGCGAAGCGCTAAGCATTGAAACCCGTGAATTGTATCAGCAGCAATATTTGCAGCTAGGCGCTAGGCCCTTGATTGATTTACTAAACGCCGAGCAAGAAATTTACCAAACGCGCTTCGAACGTATTAATATCGAAACAGAAACAGAGCTTATGGGCTTGAATTGTGCCCATGAGTTAGGGCAATTGCATCGCGTATTTAATTTAGGCGATACCTCAATTCAAGGAGTAACACTAACACCATGAGTTTACAACAGCACCCGCAAACACAGGCTTGGGTGGATCATTTACTGGTGGTGGCTCAGCATTATGGCTTGAATGTATCGCCACAAAGTGCTGCCCTGCAAGTTCCGTTTGCTTCCACAGATGAAGATGCCTTAGCCGCATTGGCCAGGCGCATGGGGCTGTTTCTTGAGTTTTCCGCTTTGCCTGATGCAAACACCTTAAATTGGCACACACCCATTATTGTGGAGCTAGAAGGAAGCACCTTAGCCGTGGTGGAAAAGGTGGAGGGCCAAGCGGTGTGGCTGCGTGTGGCTAAGGAAGCCCATGCAAACAAGGTACCTTTCGAGCAATTAAAGCCGCAGGTGAAGCGGGCGGCCTTTGCTCGGCCCATCAGCGGCCGCCGCGATAAGCGGGTGGATGATTTTATAGCGCCCTATAAGGAAAACTGGCTGAAAAAAATCATCTTTATGGATATGCGGCCCTATTATCATGTGATGATAGCCGCACTCATCGCTAACACCCTAGGGCTTGCTGGTATTTTATTTTCCATGCAAGTGTACGATAGGGTGATACCGGCACAATCCATGCCCACCTTGTATGTGCTTTTTATTGGCGTGGTGCTTGCTACATTCATTGCCTTCATGATGCGCGTGGTGCGTGGGAATGTGACGAACATTCTAGGAAAACGCGCGGATTTGCGTGTTTCAGATCAAGTGTTTGGGCATTCATTACACATTAAGCCCTTTGCTCGGCCGCTTTCCACAGGCACCTTTATTGCGCAGTTGCGCGAGCTTGATCAGCTGCGCGAGCTGATCACCGCGAGCACCATAGGTGCCGCCATTGATATGCCTTTTTTTATTTTGTTTCTTGGTGTGTTTGCGATTATTGCAGGCCCCTTGGTGTGGGTGCCCCTTGGCGCTGTGGTGATAATGATTTTGCCATCCTTGCTCATGCAAAAAAGGCTTTCCATGCTCACTCGGGAAACTTCTCGGGAATCGTTTCTGCGTAATGGGCTTTTGGTGGAAAGCATTCAAGGGCTTGATGATGTGAAAGCGCTACAGGCGGAGCCTCAGTTTTTGCAGCAGTGGAATGAGTATACCCATGCCACCGCTAATGCTTCTTTAGCGTTGCGCAATCTCACGAATGCATTGCTTTCGTGGAGCCAAGTGGTGCAAATGGGCGTTTTTGCGGTGGTGGTTTTTGTGGGAGCGCCCATGGTGATTGAAGGGGAGCTCACCACGGGTGCTTTAGTGGCCGCTTCTATTTTATCCACGCGAATGCTTGCTCCCATGGGGCAAATTACCCAAGTGCTCACCCGATGGCAGCATGCCAAAGTGGCCATTGAGGCCGCAGATATGCTGATGCAGCTGCCCACGGAGGGGCAGGGGGAGGAACAGTTGTTCCATCGCCCTTATTTGCAAGGTCATTATGAGTTTAAACAAGCGGTATTTAGCTATGGCCCAGAGCAGCCTGCCGTGCTGAAATTACCCAAACTCACCATTAAAGCGGGCGAAAAAATTGCGTTGTTAGGGCGCAATGGAGCAGGCAAATCGAGCTTATTAAATGCCTTAGCTGGAAATATGATGCTCAATAATGGCGCGTTAGCCTTAGATGGCACACAAATGCATCAAATTGATCCCGCGGATGTGCGCCGAGATGTGGTGTTGTTAAGCCAACATTCTCGCTTGTTCCACGGTACCTTGCGTTATAACTTAACCCTCGGCAAACCCACAGCCACAGAAGAAGAGATCCGCAATGCGCTTGTTATGTCTGGAGCCATGCCCTTTGTGAAACAATTATCTGAGGGTTTAGACCACCTAGTATTGGAGGGCGGCTTGGGGCTTTCAGGCGGGCAGAGGCAGGCATTGCTGTTGGCCCGTTTAATGCTTCGAGACCCAAATGTCATATTGCTAGATGAGCCCACTGCAGCCTTAGATGATAACGCGGAGCAACATTTCTTAAGGGCGTTATCGGCATGGGTGGGGGATAAAACCTTGGTGGTGGCCACTCATCGTTTAGCGGCCTTATCTCTAGTGGATCGAGTGTTAGTGCTAGATAAAGGCCGCGTGGCCCTCGATGCCCCCAAAGATGAAGCACTGAAAAAGCTCACAGGGAGGTAAGCGATGAACCACCATGCTTTTAAAGAAAACGAGGTACAGCTCACCCGTTCACACCATATTATTTACCTCACGTTTATTGCTTTTGTGGTGTTTTTTGTGTGGGCGTATTTTTCCGAATTATCAGAAGTTTCCACTGGGATGGGTAAAGTGATTCCCAGCTCTAAGGAGCAAAAGATTCAATCCTTAGAAGGCGGTATTCTCACTGAGTTATTAGTGAAGGAGGGGGAAATTGTGGAGGCAGGGCAAAAGCTGGCGCGCCTTGATCCCACGCAAACGCAATCACTACTTGGCGAAAGTGCGGTGAAATACCGCTCGGCTCTAGCAAGAAGTCTTCGGTTAACTGCCGAGCTTGAGGATAAACCGTTGGAGTTTCCTGAAAGTTTGGAAAAGTACCCTGATTTAATTCGCGAGGAAACGCAGCTGTACCATAGCCGCCGTGCGCGCATTCAAGATATTTTAGCCTCCATAGATGAAGCCATAGAACATTTAAAAAAGGAGCTGGCCATTAGTAATGACTTGCTGGAATCTGGGGCCGCAAGCTCGGTGGAGGTTATCCGTTTGCAGCGGCAAATGTCGGATTTGCGCTTGCGCCGCATTGAAAGCGAAACAGAATATTACGTGCAAGCACGGGAAGAACTTGCGGAAGCCAATGCAGATGTGGAGGCATATTCCTCTGTGCTGCTTGGCCGTGAAGATACCTTAAAACGCACCACCTTTTATTCCCCGGTGCGCGGCATCGTGAAGGATATTGAGATCACCACCATTGGGGGTGTGGTGCCTTCTAATGGTGTGCTAATGGAAATTGTTCCCTTGGATGACCAACTGCTAGTGGAGGCGCGTATTTCGCCAGCGGATATTGCATTTATTCGCCCAGGTCTTGAGGCATCGGTGAAAATCACCGCTTACGACTACTCCATTTTCGGAGATCTTAAGGGGGAGGTAACAACGATTTCCCCAGATACTCTACGGGATGAGGTAAACCCTGAGGTGTTTTATTACCGTGTGAATATTCTTACTGATAGGGATTACTTAGAAAACAAACAGGGTAAGCAATTTCCCATTGTGCCGGGGATGATGGCTTCTGTGGATATCACCACAGGCAGCAAAACCGTACTCGATTATCTCATCAAACCGCTGAATAAAGCGCGTGAGGCAATGAGGGAGCGGTAAGCGCTCAAACCGCGCGGGTTCCCGAACTTTCCCTTCCTGGGGAGGTGCTCTCGAACCGATCGGGTTCCCGACTTCCCCATCCTGGAGGTGCGCTCAAACCGCGCAGGGTTCCCGCCACCAGGTGTTCTTAATATCCACTGTGCCAAGCAAGCTTGCATAAATGATTTTCATCAGCAGTTTTATGCTGC
>CALEAR010000011.1 GCA_937943665.1 uncultured Alcanivoracaceae bacterium | reverse complement strand
CTTTACCCAAGCGCAAGCTGGCTTTTACCAAGTAGTAATAATGGCGCTCCGCCACCTGATGGATAAATTTCTTACCCTCAATGGAGGTGTAGCGCGTTTTGTTCTTTGCCATGGCATGGGCAAGGCCTAAGATGCCCACACCCGCATTCAAGCGCGCTTTAGAGGTTACACCAATGTGGGGTAGCTCGTAGTGAGCCAAGTGAATGCACTTATCCACCATCAAGAGCGCGTAGTAAGCCACTTCTTCGTACTGCTCTTCGCTCTCGATTTTATCCACACAAATACCGGCCAAGTTACAGGTGGCCACTTCCCCTTCTACTTCTTCGGATTCTGAATATAAATCCATCATGTTGTAGTAGGGCTTAGTGGGTAGCGCAATTTCCTGGCACAGGTTAGAGCTGTAAATCTTATCTTTAAAGGGTGTGTGGTTGTTAAGCTCAAAAATGTTGTGCTCATACACACGGCCGGTTTCGTTCCACTCGTTTTCCGCGGTAATCAAAATGCTACGCGCGTTCACATAGGTTTTCTTAAAGTTTTCATCGGCCTCGTACTTGGCGTACAACTCAGCGAAGCGCTCTTCATCATCGCTGTAAAGCGCATCGTAAAGATCTGGTGCTGTAAAGCAGTTAAATAGGAACACATCTTCGTTACGAGCCACTTTACGGGCGAAGAAGCGGTTACCACCCCAAGAGTAATCCAAGCCACGGATCTTTTTATCTTCCGTGGACATGGGGTTTTTCAAACGTAATAGGGTATCCACTTCTGGATCAAAAATAGGGAAGTGCGTGGTACAGGCGCCACCACGACCATTTTGCAGGTTAGCTTTTACCTCACCCACAATGGCGCGGTAATAGGGCAATTTACCCTGGTGGCGAATCACGCCGCCGCGCACAGGATCGTTCATGGAACGAATTTGCATATAAGCACCAATCCCTGCGCTCATGTAGGTCATGGTGTTAGCAATGTGGTTACCAATGGCAATGGATTTGGCCGAATCATCGGTGGCGTACAAGCAGCAGCTGGCATAACCGCGTAAGGGCGTCCCCAAGTTAACGTGGTTGGGGGTGGGCGCATTAATGCGGTTCATGGATAAGTGCTCATAGAACTTGGCCACGTCTGTCATGCGACGATCCCGTGGCTGATCCACAGAAAGGGCCATGGCCATGCGCATGTAAATGTACTGCGGTGTTTCAAAGAACACATCGTTAACGCGGTCTGAAATGGCGTACTTGGTTAAGTGAGTATGAATCTGATAGTGCGCATAGGTGAAATCACGCTCGTGATCGATCATTTCCTCCACTTGGGCGTACTCTTCATCTGAGTAATCCAAGTGCTCCATGTAACCGAGCTCCTGCAACTTGGTGTGCAGCTCTTTCACCGTGGGCATTTTGCCGCCGTAAATATCCTTACGGATAATGGTGGCATACAAGCGGCCCGCCATACGGTTATACGCCCAAGAATCGTGATCCAAACAAGTGCGGATCAAACGCTCCTGCAACTGCGCAGAAGTACATTCTCCACTTAATCCAGAAACAGCCTCCAACACCACGGAGGGCCAATCCACATAATCACCTAAGGTGTTTGCCGCCCACTCACCCCACTGGTTCAGCTTCGAGGGGGTGAAGGGTTCCTTGCGGCCGTCGCGTTTGATAATGGTCTCGATCATCTTGGTGCCTGACTATCGGTTAAATTGTTGTGTGCGTAGAAATCGGTTAAATGGCTCTTGTTAATTGCTTGTTTTTATTATTGTTGGTGAATAAAAGAGCAAGTTGACTTTTATAAAAAACACACTATATAGGGCAAAACATCTAAAACAACCACAATATATAGTGAGGAAAGCCACAGAAGGGATACTAGGCCCCAGGGTACCCAAGGTCAACCCCGGGGGCTGTTGAGTGTGGATTTGTTGAGCAGCAAAACCCATTTTTTATGGTGTTTCTCCATCCTCAAAAAGCGGCAAAGCCTTACCCCATGGCCCATGGGCATGATTTCATTTTTTTATTAAAAAATTATTTAAATGCCGAGCAGGTAAATAATTTCGAAAAGCACTATCATCTCTTTTTTCATCCACCTTACTCTGTGAAGCACCATGCGTTATTTATTTTCTTTTCTTTGTTTATTCCTGCTTAGCCCCTTCACCTTCGCCCAAGGGAAAGTGTATGGGGGGATTTACGCCGCTAAAATTGCTGTGCGCGGTGAGGCAGGGCCCACAGGGGTAAACACGCCCTTTGGCAAAGCCGATTTCATCCTCGATACTAAAAACGAAATGGGCTACGACAAGGCCAACCAATGGGTGGCTTGGATTGGTTACGAGCACGATAACCACCCTTGGCCGAAGGTGCAGATCCATCACAATAGCTTTCGTGAATCAGGCACAGGACATGCGGATATCGCTGTGCCTGCTAGCTCATCTTTAGCTAATATGCCAGGCATGCCTTCCACCATTGACACAGAAGTAAAAAGCAGCCTCGCTGTGGATGCCACTGATTTCCTGTTCTATTACACGCCCTTTGATTTACCCGTGAAACTGGATTTGGGTGTTGGGGTGCGGCGCTTAGCGGTGGATTTTAAGGTTAACGCTAGCCCCGATATCTTAGGTAGCTTGCCACCTCATGCACCCTCTGGATTACCTCCAGTGAACATCGTTCGGCACAAAAAAGTCACCCAACACATGCCCATTTTTTACGCAAGCGGCTACTACTCCTTACCACTGAAAGGCACCTATGCCACTGCGGCCACCGTGTACTCCCAATATAAGGATCGCAAGCTCTACCACAGCCGCTTTGCTGTGGGTTGGATCTCCCCCTACCACCTCGGCATTGAAGCCGGCTACAGCCATCAGCTGCACCGTTTCAACGCAGAGGATTCCATTAATGTGGATATTAAGCTCGGGGGGCCCTTTGTGGCGTTATCCTTGCGATTCTAGGCCTTCAGCCACTTGGGTTTCGTGAATATCTTGGTAGGTTTTCTTTAGCTCAGCGCGCAACTGGCGGCGCAACTTTGCTTGATGGTAGCGCCGCTTACGATCGTACGTATCTAGCGTCAGGGGCGGCACCTGCGTGGGTTGTTGGTTCTCATCTAGGGCCACCATGGTGAAGAAGCTGCTGTTCGTGTGGCGCATGCTACGGTTATACACATTCTCTGTTACCACCTTAATGCCCACCTCCATAGAGGTTTTGCCGGTGTAGTTCACCGAGGCCAAAAAGGTAACTAACTCCCCCACTTTCACCGGTTCGCGGAAGATCACCTGATCCACCGACACCGTTACCACATAGGTACCCGCATAACGGCTAGCACAGGCATAAGCCACTTGATCCATATATTTCAACAAGGTGCCGCCGTGCACATTACCGGCGAAATTCGCCATCTCTGGCGTCATTAAAACGGTCATGGAAAGCTCAGGGTTCCCTGGCATCATTTCCTGTTGTCCTCTCATTAGGGGTTGAACAATCGATAAGCGAAGGAAGGAAGCGGGGGAATATAACATGGCAAGGCCCCGCAGGGCGCTAAGTGTATCCCGTTCCAAGGCAAAGGAACAATATGGGCACTCAGCGCTGCGGAGGTTGGATTAGGCGAGTAAGGCTTGTTGCTCCTCGGTGAGCAGCTCGGTGAAGTTAGGCAAGGCTTGCTGTAGGTTGTGCTTTTCTAGCTGTGCCATGCACTCACGTAACAGGGCCTCTTCATGCAAGGCGGGTAACCGAATGCTGCTTTCTAGGTTTTCTTGGCTCATGCGTGTCCAAGAAAGCAATAAAGGGTACCAATCCCCTTGCTGCGCCACCGCACGCACTAACTTATCGCGCGCCTGCTCCTCACCCTCAGCTGCAAGGTTAGACATTTCCCCTTGCAGGGTATCGTTTAAATAAGGCAGCAACGATAACACCGCCGGCCATAGGCTGTGCTCATCTGCCGCGAGGAATAGCGCACGGCGCTGTTGCTCACTGAGCAATGTCACCACATTATTCAGTGCGGTTTTCTCTTCCACATAAAAGCCCACCTTCAACAAACTAAGGCCATCGTTGCCCACTTGCTGAATAATGCGCCTTAAGGTGGATTCGCTAATCACCGTCACAAAGCTGGCCAAGGTAATGAATTCTTGCTGCGCAATTAAGTGCCTGGCCACCTCCACAATGTGATCTTCATCCACGGCGGCAATAATGGCACCGGCACGGCTTGGCTCAAGATATAAACTGAGTTTGGCTAAAAAATCCGTGGGCAAACGCCCAGCAAGCTTCGCCGCCCTGTCTTTAGGTAGTTCACAAGCAATACCCGCCGCCAGCACAGGCCCAAGCAAGTTCATGGCCAACTTTGCGCTGGCTGAAATGGGCAATAATTTGCTCAGCCCCGCCAAACGGTGGAAGGCATCTTGATGACGCTGATAATAAAACTCACTGAGTTGTTGGCGAAAAGCACGGGTGGCTTGCACCTCTTGCTCGGCCACAAAACCGAGGCTGCCCTCATCCACCTGCAGCAAGCGCTCGAGTTTGGTTTGTTCCGCCAAATGATCCATGGTTGTCATCGCACTTCTCCTTTAAGAAAACAGCATCTTGCGAACTGTGCGGCGCAATGGAGCCGGCACCACATCCAACGCTCGGCTCAGTGCTTTTTCCACACGCTCATCTTTTTTTTGCATGGTGCTTAGCACTTGCTGCGCTAGGGTTTGCTGCTGTTCCTCAGGCAATGCCGTTAAGTAGGCCAGGGCCTGCTCCGGCAGCCCCTCCTGCCGTAATGTTTCAATGGGTGAGCTCATGGTTTCCTCCGTCCATAAAAACTCCGTACTATGACAGAGTTTCTGCAGAGGTCATTTGCTGTGGCGCTTATCATCGAGGAAATAACGCTACCCAAGCCCCTTATTCACTAGCGCCAGCACGTTAGGCGCCACAGCAAATAGGGTGTCGCTTTCAGTCAATATTGATGACTTTTTATTCACTAGCATGAAATTCAATACATCCAATGCAGCCAAGTTTTGGAGGTTCCAATGTCTGCCACCCTATCTCTTGTGAGTGAACAAAAAAGTGGTAAGGGCATGGTGCCTAAAGTTCGCCAGCCCGAGTTTGAATTTACCCAAGCCGATGATATCCCCCGCTACTGGTGGGATAACGACCCTGTGAAAACCTTATTGCTGTGCGCCTTATCTGCCAGCTTTCCGCCGGGCGAGCGCTTTTTCATTGATTCCGTACGCCACTACCAAAAAGAGCTAAAAGACCCAGAGCTCATTAAAGCGGTGCGCGCCTTTATTGGCCAAGAGGCCCACCACTCCCGGGAGCACGATGAACTTAACGAGTTCTTCCAAGCCCGCGGCATTGATGTAAAGCGCATTGAGCGCGAAGTGCAATGGTTTATGGATTTCATGCGTAAATACTTCAGCCCCGAGCGCCAGCTGGCCCACACAGTGGCAGTGGAACACTTCACCGCTTTGTTAGCGGAAGAGTTTTTGCTGAAGTTTAGTGAAGTACTGGATGAAATGGATCCTCGCATGGCCCCCGTTTGGGCGTGGCACGCGGTGGAGGAATCCGAGCATAAAGCAGTGGCCTTTGATGTCTATAAAGCCATTGGTGGTAGCGAGTTTGTGCGCATTTCTGAAATGGCCCTAGTGAGCATTATGTTCCCCTTTTTCAGCACGGTGCACCTCATCCAGCTCATGAAGGAAGATGGCCAACTCTTTAATGTGAAATCTTGGGCCAAGGCGCTGAACTTTATGTGGGGTAAGCCAGGAGTATTCCGTAAGTTGATCCCTAGCTACTTGCGCTACTACAGCCCCAACTTCCACCCTTGGAACAAAGATGCCCGCCACCTTGTGGAAAAAGCCAAAAAGCGCTGGTTAGGCAAGTGGGCCTAACTCCCTTTCAAAGCCCGCCTAGCGGGCTTTTTTAGCTCTAACCTTATACATAAACGTTATTAGCCCTCCGTTTTTAATGAGGTAAAATGCAGCCCTGTTGAGGAGGGCTTATGCGTTTTATTGCACCGTTTTTTATTACCTTTTTCTTGTTTTTGTTGCCATTACCCCTGTTTGCCCAACCCCTGTTAGAGGCGTCCCATTTAGCCACACAGCTAACAGAAGAAAGCATTCAGCCCATTGATATTCGTAGCCAAGAGGAATATGCCAAAGGCCATATTCCCAAGGCCATTTCAGCCCCTTATGGGTTATGGCGTGGGCCCGAAGATAACCCCGGCCAACTTGCCGAACCCGAGGCCTTTGAAGCTCTGGTGCAATCCTTAGGGCTAAAGCCCGAACAGCATTTGGTGGTGTATTCCAGCGGTGATGATGAAACTGATTTCGGCGCCGCCGCCCGTGTATATTGGACCTTAAAATACCTTGGCTTTCCCCACATTAGTGTGCTTAACGGGGGCTTTGCCCACTGGCAACACAATGCAAAGCACCCCATTAGCACCCAAGCGCAAACCCTGCCCAAAAGCCACACCAAGGTGGAATTACAGCCTGAACTGGCCGTGGATACAGATACCCTAATTCGCAAGCTGCAAAGCGGTGCGGCGCAATACCAATTATTGGATGCCCGCCCACCGGCCTTCTTCCAGGGCGAAACCAAAGCCCCCACCGCTAGCGTGCCGGGCACCATTGCAGGCGCACAAAACATTCCCTTTTCCCAATGGTTTATTCCTGGGCAAACGCGGCTACGCTCTGCTGTGGAGATTCGCCAACAGGTGGCACAACAGGGGCTCGATAGCAGCGCAGAAACCCTTTCTTTTTGCAACACCGGGCACTGGGCCGCCATTAACTGGTTTGTGCTTTCCGAAATCGCCGGCGTGGAAAACGTGCGCCTGTACCCCGCCTCCCTAGCGGAATGGAGCCAGCACCCCAGCGCCCTGCCCATGGATAACGTGCCAAGCCGTTGGCAACAAATTAAAAACCAATTCAAGCAACTGGTGGATTAAATGCTAAAACAACGTGGTGGCCTCTTAGTGGGGTTGGTGGCGTTCACCTTGTTTTTACTGTGGTTTGTTTCAGTGCGTCAGAGCTTGCTCTTTTTAGTGGGCATTGGTTTTGGCCTAGTGCTAGCGGGCCTGCGCTTTGGCTTTACCACAGGGTGGCGTAATTTTATTGAGCAGCGGGACCCAAGCGGCATTTTAGCCCAGCTTTTATTATTGGCCTTGGCGGCAAGCCTGAGCTTGCCCTTATTGGCGCAGCACCCCGCAGAGCTTAGCGCCGCCTTGGGGCCACCTAGCATTAGCCTATTAGTGGGCGCCTTGGTGTTTGGTGCCGCCATGCAACTTGCCGATGGCTGCGGCTCAGGTACCTTGTATAAAGCCGGCTTAGGCATTCCTTTAAACATGGCCATTTTGCCCCTTTTTGCCTTAGGCAGCTTTTTGGGCTCCGCCCATTTGGGGTGGTGGCTAAATCTTGGCACTATGGCGCCGGTGAGCCTATTAGAAAGCACCAACCTACCCACGGCATTGGTTAGCATAATTTTCAAAAACGATAATATGGTCGATTAAGTTCGGCGCTGCTATATGACTT
>CALEAR010000010.1 GCA_937943665.1 uncultured Alcanivoracaceae bacterium | reverse complement strand
TTTCTTTCCCAGCACCTGCCACACCAATGATCACAGATTGGCCCCAACCGCGGTGGGCACATTCTAAGGCCGCACGCATCACTTCCACATTACCAATACACTCAAAGGAGTGATCCACCCCCCAACCGGTCATTTCCACAATCACTTCTTGAATGGGTTTATCGTAATCATTGGGGTTAATGCAATCGGTGGCACCAAATTCTTTAGCGAGGGCAAATTTATCGTTATTAATATCAATGGCGATAATACGGCCCGCCTTCGCTTGACGTGCCCCTTGGATCACCGCCAACCCAATACCGCCTAGGCCAAACACAGCCACTGTGTCACCCTCTTCCACTTTTGCAGTATTGTGCACAGCACCAATTCCGGTGGTAACACCACAGCCTAATAAGCACACCTGCTCGGGGTTCGCTTGAGGATTAATTTTGGCTAAGGACACTTCAGCCACAACCGTATATTCACTAAAGGTGGAACACCCCATATAGTGATAAATAGGCTCACCGTTATAGGAAAAACGGGTGGTGCCATCGGGCATTAAGCCCTTGCCTTGGGTTTCACGTACAGACACACAAAGGTTGGTTTTACCGGATTGACAAAATAAGCACTCGCCACATTCCGCCGTGTAAAGGGGAATCACATGATCACCCACTTCCACACTGGTTACCCCTTCGCCCACTTGCACCACTACCCCTGCTCCCTCGTGGCCTAATATCGCGGGAAACACGCCCTCTGGGTCTTCACCGGATAAGGTAAACGCATCCGTATGGCACACCCCTGTGTGCGTAATACGGATCATCACCTCCCCTGCTTTGGGAGGAGCCACATCCACTTCCACAATTTTAAGTGGTTCACCGGGGCCGAAAGCCACCGCAGCACGAGATTTCATTATTTTTTCCTTCTTCTGTTAAACACGGTATTGCCATGATCCCATGCTGCGGCAGAAATACAACGCATGGGCCAGCATTTCCTTACTTTTCTTACGAAATATCAACATCATTCAAGCCAAGCAGTAATAAGCACACTACAAGGCGCCCTGATACATGGGCAAACGTCCCATCAATAGCAATAGCTGAACCAGTATCACCAACACGGCAAAACTACCCACAAAGAGCAGTCCTGCTTCACCTCCCGGGGCTTGATAACTTTGGGAAGCCCCCACTCGGCGGCTTTTGTGAGCTAACAACACAGGCACCAATACCGCCCATACCGCCGCCATTAACCCCACATACCCCATCACCTTTACGAAACCAGTGGGCATCAACAGGTAAGCAAGCAAAGGCGGCATAAAGGTGAGTAAGGCAGCTTTAAAACGCCCAGCAAAGGAGTTGCCTAAGTGCAACACATCACGCAGGTAATCAAACAACCCTAGGGTGACACCCAAGCAGGAACTCACAATGGCAAAGTAGGCAAAGCCATGTAACCAACGCGCCATGCCCTGTGTGCTTAAATAGGCAGACATGGCATTTAATAGCACAGCCACATCTCCATCGGCAGCAATAACAGGCCCAAAAGCATTGCGCGGCAAGGTGCCCTGCACTGCCACTTGCCATAACACATAAAGCCCTAAAGCTAAGCTAGACCCCCACCAAATGCTTTTCACCACAGGCCGTGCGCGGCCTTCATGATAATCCACTAACCCTGGCACATTGCCGTGAAAGCCAAAAGAAGCCAAACACACCGGCAAGGCCAACCACGCATACTTACCATAAAAAGGAACGGCCTCCGTGTTCAACAACACCGCCACATCCACATGGGGCAACACGCCCGCCACTGCAAGCACAAAGCACAGCACCATAGCCCCAATCAGTAGGCTAGAGGCGCGCCCCACCCAATGGGTGGAAGCCACCACCAACACCGCTAGAATAAATAAAAACAAGGCAGCAGCCCAAGCGCGAGGCACTTCAGCCCCAAGGGGCAAATGATTAAGCCATTCTTGAGTTAAACCGCCCCCCACAAAGGTGTAAGCATAAGTGAGGGAATACAATACAAACACAAGGCTAAAAGCGCACAGCAGGTTCCATTTTGGCCCTAGGCGTTCAAGCACCATACTATGAAAGCTAGCCCCAGTGGCAAAGCCTAAGCGGGCCTCAAGCAGCATCAGCCCAGAAAGGCTCATGCACAACCACACATACACCAACACCACTAGAGAGCCTAAAAACCATACGCCCGAGGTGGCGGTGGGATTAGCAAGCATACCTGCACCAATAGCGGTGCCCGCAATAATCATGCCACCGAAAAACACTGAGGATCGAGACGACATATTCACTTCACAGGCAAAAGTTTAAAGGTACGCCATTCAGCTTCACTTTGCACCACGCTTCTATTTGTTATGATCAATAAACCTTCGACAAAACAGGGCTAACTAAGGCTTATGTACCGATTCCCACCCCGCTTACGACAAAGCACACAAACCCTCTCGCAACGTTTACTACGGGAAGGTAATCCTCTATTTTTATCCCCCAAGGAAATGCAAAGTCCTAGCCTGAAAGCCTTACAACAGTGGTGTGAAAACCATGGCATTGGTCATCCCTTATTAGCCACAGGTGGATGGCGTTTTGATTTCACCACGCTAAATCACATCAAAGCCGTGCTGCATGCATTAAAACTACGCCCCTTAGAGGTGGCTCCCGCCTCCACTCGTATCGAGAGAATGGCCCAAGGGAATGAGGAAAACAAAAAGCTCGGCGAGCGCCCCTTTCAATACAAGTTATTGGCATCGTTAGCCACCACAATAAAAACGCCCTTCCTGGGCGTACCCGCACAACAACGATACCCCCTGCTAATGGATTACCGGCAGTTAACACTGGAGGCATTTTCCGGAGTGCTAGTGGTGGAAAACAGCGAGGTGTTTTTTCAATTAGGCCAAGCCCAGTGGCCTTTGCCCGCTTCCCTCAATGACTTTCTTTTAGTGTATCGGGGAAACGATCACAGCCATAATGTGGTGAAAGCCTTTCTCCACCATTGGCGCCAACACACTCACAAACCCTGTGCCTGGTTTGGTGATGCAGATATCGCAGGGTTTTGCCTTGGGCTTAAATTCCCCTACACCCATTTTTTACTACCAAAACAAGAAGCGTTTGAAACCGCCGCCAATCGCACTCAATTTGAACCTAAGCAACTCTCGCAACTGGCCGCCTTAGCGAAAGCTCCTGCCAATTTGCAACCTTATGTGCACCTATTCAGAGAGCAAAAAGCCCTCCTTCAAGAAGCCATGGTGCCAATGCCTCTGGTATTAGTATCCCTAAAATAACTTAAGCGGGGCTTTTTACATTTAAGTGAGAACTTTTTGCTCTAAATCACTATCTATTTAAATGAAAACCATTATCATTCCCATTTCATTACCCTGTAAGAGATACCATTATGCAAGCAATTCCTGTCTCTATTTTTATGCGACTGCTATTTAGCCTCACAGTGCTAAGCTTATTTTTTGCCACTTCGGTTAAGGCAGAGGATAGCCGCACAGTGGAAACAAAATTCGGGCCAGTCACCATCACCGGTGAACCCCAGCGGGTGGTGACTTTATACGAAGGCGCTTTGGATGCTAGCTATGCGGTGGGAGCCAAGCCCCTCGGTGCCGTTATTACCCGTGGTGGCGATAATGTGGCGGGTTACTTACAAGATAAAGCCAAAGGCATTGCCCTAGTGGGCACCTCCCAGGAAAATAATCTTGAGGCCATTATCGCCCTGCAGCCCGATTTAATTTTGGCAGCTAACACCTTACCCGAGCAACAATATCGCTTACTTTCCCGCGTAGCGCCCACGGTGGCCTCCGGCGTGGGTATGTTTGAGGAAGAGGCTTGGCGCAAAGAGGCCAAATTGTTTGCCACCGCCCTTGGTAAACTCCACTTGATGGAAGAAGCCTTAGCAGAGTTAGCTGAGCGCATCGCTCAAGTAAAAGCATTGGTGGAAACAAAAACTCCTGAAGACCAACGCACAGCACTACTGGCACGCTGGATGCCCCAGGGTCCTGTGGTATTATCCAAACATCTTTTCACCACAAGTTTACTCAGTGAAGTGGGCTTTGCTGTGGAAGACGGTGATGTGATAAAAAGCGGCCGCCCCCATAGCTCTCCCCTTAGCCAAGAAAAGCTTTCTCTTCTCGATAAAGATTGGCTCTTCATGGCCACCATTAACCAAGATGGTAAGGATGCCCTTGCCGCAGCGGAACGCTCGCCTGCTTATCAGCGTTTACAAGTGGTGAAAAATCAACAAGTGGTGCCCGTGGATGGGCATGTGTGGTCGAGCGCTAGTGGCGTATTAGCCGCAGGTGTAATATTAGATGATGTGGAAAAAGCTCTTAACGCAGCGCCCTAATGGGGTAGCGCGCCCCTATCCGCTGATGGTATGGATGCTCCTTGGGGCTGCGCTGTTGGCCTTGGTAATGTTGAGCAGCTTGCTAATTGGTGCGGGGGATATTTCCCCCGCCGCTGCTTGGCAAGCCCTGCTTGGCCAGGGCCATGAGGAAGCCAACTTTGTGATCCGAGAACTGCGGGCTCCTCGCACCTTACTCGGCCTGATAACAGGGGCAGCCTTAGGCTGCGCCGGAGCACTGATGCAAACACTGGCTCGCAACCCGTTGGCGGAGCCCGGCTTGTTGGGCGTGAGTGCGGGCAGCGCTTTTGCGGTAACAGTGGCGCTTTTATTGGGTGCAAGTTCCACCACCCTATCAGTGTACGTGGCCCAAGCAGGCGCCCTAGCTGGGTGCCTTATTGTACTTTCGGCGGCGCGTTTAAACGGCGTGGGCAATGATCCTATTCGCTTAGTATTAGCAGGGGCCACCCTCTCGAGTTTATTATTGGCGCTTACTTCCCTATTGCTCATGTTTGACCAACGTACCGCCGATGAAATTCGCTTCTGGATCACCGGCAGCGTCGCGGGCCGCGATTTAGCCACCCTAAAAGAATTGCTCCCCTCCCTCGCCCTTGCGGCGGTGCTTACGCTGTTAATTATTCGTCCTTTGGCAGCATTGGCCTTGGGTGAAACCATGGCCACTAACCTAGGCCATAAGCCTGGCCGCATTCGTTTTGTAGCTGTTATCGTAGTGGCCTTGTTGGTGGGTGCTGCCACCGCCATGGCGGGTCCCATTATTTTTGTGGGTTTAGTGGTGCCATTTATCGCTCGTACCTTGGTGGGTGCGGATATTCGCCGATATCTTTGGTTGTGTCTTGTAATTGGCCCCATTATTTTAATTAGTGCTGATACCTTTTCACGCATTATAGTGGCCCCAGCTGAGCTTCCCTTAGGGGTGCTTACCGCCATGATTGGCGCCCCCGTATTACTAGCGGTGGTGCGGGCGAATCGCTTACCAAGGCTATAACCATGCAAGTACTCCCCTTTCAACATCATTCTTTGCCTCTAAAAGGCTTTTGGGTACTGAAGAGCCCCCGCCAAGGCATTAGCCTATTGGTGAATAAAAGAGCCCTGGTGGTGAATCTTTGCCTTATGTTAGCCCTAGGATTGGCGGGCACCCTGAGTTTAGCCGCCGGCAGTGTGCCACTGAGTGCCACAGAGGTATGGCTTGCCCTTTTAGGCAAAGGGGATCCTTTACATGAATTAGTGGTGCGCGAGCTACGTTTAGTACGGGTGCTCGCAGGCATAGGCACAGGCGCGGCCTTTGCGGTGGCAGGGTGTCTGATGCAAACCCTAGCCCGCAACCGTTTAGCCACCCCTGGTATTATTGGCATTGATAACGCTGCCACCGCCTTTGCGGTGGCCTCTGTGGTGGGAGTGGGATCCGCCTTAGCGCCACCGGCCATGAGCATTGTGGGAGCCATTTTGGCCACCACCCTGATTTTTGCCTTAGCAGGTGGTAGCGGCACACAAGGGTATCGCTTTATTGTGGTGGGCCTTGGTGTGGGCGCCATTGCTGGGGCTGTTACCCAACTTGTATTAAGCTGGGTAGCTATTGATACGGCGAATGCTGCCTTTCCTTGGACCATTGGCAGCCTGAATGCGCGCTCCCCCGATACCTTGCTATTGCTCGCCGCCGGTTTAACCCTTGGTGGTATCTGGGCTGCCACCTTGGTGCGCGGTTTACAAGCCCTACGAGTATCAGAAAGCCTCCCCATCACCTTGGGCTTTAACAGCAAACGCCTACGAACCCAAAGCTTAATCGTGGCGGTGGGCCTTACCGGTGTGGCGGTGGCAGTGGCTGGCCCTGTGGGAATGGTGGCCTTGCTGGGCCCAGAAATCGCACGTTTACTTTGTCGCCACCGCGGTATACCACTGCTTTCCTCAGCCCTAGCAGGCGCTTTAATCATGGTGCTAGCGGATTTACTGGGCCGTTTACTGTTAGCCCCTTTAGAAATACCCGTAGGCATTATTACTGCTGTTGTGGGCAGCCCCTATTTATTATGGATGCTGCTGAATCCAAACTTTAGGAACCAACCATGAACACCGTAGAAAAACCCATTCTTGCGGCTTCCACCCCCCCCTCGGCACCCGCCTCTTTACGTGCTAAGGAATTAGCCGCAGGGCATCAGCAACACTTGGTGATTGAAGGCCTAAACCTTAGCCTACCTAAACAACAGGTCACCGCCATTGTGGGGCCCAACGGTTGTGGCAAATCTACTTTGCTCAATACGCTTGGTCGCATTTTAGCCCCCAAAGGTGGGCAGGTGCTGCTTGATGGGAAAGATATCCATGCCCTACCTAGCAAACAGGTGGCACAAAAACTCGCTCTATTACCGCAGGACACCACTGCCCCAGAAGGCATGACAGTATTAGATCTAGTGCGCTTTGGCCGGCAACCTCACCAACAATGGTATAGCCAATGGAGTGCCGAAGATCAGCGCATTGTGCAAGCGGCCTTAAGAGCAGCCAACCTTTTAGAGTTACAGCACCGCGAGTTAGATAAGCTCTCCGGTGGGCAAAGGCAACGCGCATGGATCGCCATGGCCATTGCTCAGGATACGCCCTTGTTGCTGCTTGATGAACCCACCTCTGCCTTGGATTTAGGCCACCAAATCGAAGTGTTTGAGCTAATCCAAAGCCTCACTCAAGAGGGAAAAACCGTGGCTATGGTGGTGCACGATTTACTCAACGCCGCTCGTTATGCCGATTATTTAGTGGCCATGAAAGCGGGGAAAATTATTGCAGAGGGCACACCACAGGAAGTGCTTACTGCGGAACTAGTGTACGAGCTTTACCAAGTGCACTGCCAAGTTATGCCCGACCCCATTAGTGGCGTCCCTCTGTTAGTCAATATTCGCCGCTAGCCCTTCACACACACAATTTGGCGCAGTGTATGCACAATTTCCACCAAGTCTTCCTGCGCCGCCATCACATCCTCAATGTTTTTATAGGCTTTTGGGGTTTCATCTATCACCCCAGCATCACGGCGGCTTTCCACGTGAGCAATGGCAGCTTGGTGCTCCTCTAAGCTCACCTGTTTTTTGGCTTGAGTTCGGCTCATCACTCGTCCTGCTCCGTGGCTACAGGAATGGAAACTGTCAGGGTTACCCAAGCCTCGTACAATAAAACTACGAGCCCCCATGGAGCCTGGGATAATTCCCATTTGGCCTTTACGAGCAGAAACAGCACCTTTGCGGGTCACCCATATATTTTCACCAAAGTGCTCCTCCTGCTGCACATAGTTGTGATGGCAATCCACCGCTTCCTCTGTGCTCGTGAAGGGTTTGGGCACTTCCTTGGATAAGGCCTGTAACGTATGTTCCATCATCACTTCACGATTCACCTTTGCATAGTTTTGCGCCCAGTTCACCGCTTCCACGTAATCATCAAAATATTGGGTTCCCTCCTCTAAATACGCTAGATCTTCATCGGGCAAGTTGCGCTGGTGCACCCGCATATCTTCCTTTGCCATTTCAATAAAGGTGCGACCAATGACGTTACCCACACCCCGTGAGCCGCTGTGCAACATAACCCAAACGCGATCCTGCTCATCCAAGCACAACTCCACAAAGTGGTTTCCGGTGCCTAAGGTGCCTAAATGATGGTGGTTATTAGTGCGAGCCAAACGTGGGTACTTCTCTACAATGCGCTGAAACCCTGGTAATAGCTCAGCCCAGCGTTGATCCACCAGCTTTGGCGTATTGTGCCAAGAGCCCACATCACGGCGCCGGCGGCCTGCGGTGCGTCCATGGGGTACAGCTTTCTCGATGGCAAGGCGAATACTGCGTAAATTATCCGGCAAATCCTCGGCGGTGAGCGATGTGCGCACAGCCATCATACCGCAACCTAAATCCACTCCCACTGCTGCAGGAATAATAGCCTCACGGGTGGGGATGACGCTGCCCACCGTGGAACCCAATCCCACATGCACATCTGGCATGGCAGCCACATGCTTAAAAATAAAGGGCATTTGCGCTGTTTTCAGTAATTGCGCTTTTGCTTCGGAGGCCACCGGCACCCCTTTGGCCCACAGCTTCACCTTACCGCCTGTTTCAGAGGTTAGTACTTCAAACATAGACATGCTGCCTCCTACAAATCCTTTAGCTATAACCTATTGAAACATAAAATATTATTTTTATCAGATTCCTAGCCAGCATGGCCTTTTGCTTTTTCGTAGGCATAAAAAAGCACCCTGTGTGTGAAGGGTGCTTTGTATTATCAAAAACTGATTACAGCTGCTCTAACATGCGTTCAGCCAAACGTGCCTCATTGGTGTCTTCGTATTGTTTCACCAAACGCTTTAAGGTGACCTTGGCCTTATCCACCTCGCCACCCTCTGCTTGCAAGCTCGCTAGCTTATACATGGCGGCAGGGGCTTGGCTGTGATCGGGGAATTCATCCACCACGTATTGGAACTCCTTCATGGCGGCACTGTGATCAGGCTTTTCCTTAGTGCGGAAAATTTCCCCACGCCAGAAATGCGCAAAGGGCAAAAACTCACCCTCTGGGTAACTTTCAATGTACTGCTCAAACTCAGCAAGGGCCCCATCATAATCCCGAGCTAGCAACAGCTCACGGGCTGAGGTATAAGCGTTTAAATCACTCTCGCTTTGGTTTTCCTCTTCTTTAGCAGACGCCGCAAACTCCTCTTGCTCTGCTTCGCTCATTAGAGCGCTAATACGAGAATCCAAATCCACATAGCGGGAGCGCGCTGCTTTTCGGTCTGCCTCCACTTCGTGGCGCAATTCTTCCATTTGGCCACGTAATGCTTGTAACTCTTCCTCAAGTTCTTGGATTTGCTGTAATAAAAGCACAGCACCAAAATCATCCTCTGCTTCCGGCGCAGCTTGCTCTTGCGGTGTTGCACCATCTCTTGGATACACTCTGTCTTCAACGGCGAGTGGCCGTGTGATGGGCTGCGCAGCGGCAGCCCCCACTAAACAGCCAAATACCAAGCCTGTTACCAGACGCTTCAACTTGGCTCTCCTATTCAATTATGGATTGCCCGCGGTGTAGTTTAACTCCACGCGACGGTTCTTAGCCCAGGACATTTCATCAGAACCCTTAGCCTGCGGCTTCTCTTCGCCATAGCTTACCGTTTGTAGCTGAGCAGAAGAAACCCCTTGCACTCGTAGGAACTGCTGCACTGCCTTAGAACGACGCTCAGCCAGTGCCACGTTGTATTCACGGGTGCCACGCTCATCCGTGTGCCCCTCTAAACGCACCTTAGCATTGTTATTGCTGCGTAAGTATTTAGCGTGAGCGCGAAGGGTATCAAAGGCCGCGGAAGGTATCTCTGAACGGTCAAAGGCAAAATAAATAATACGCGTGTTAGTGGTGCCATCGTAATGGGAAGGATGGTTATGGAAACCTTCAGCCGTTAGCGGAATATGGCTGTAATCCGGCTTAGTGCTTTCGGTGTCTTCCACGGGTTCGGTTACGGTGATGTCATCAATTTCTTCCACCACATCCTCTTCCACTGGCTTGCTTGAACAAGCGGCTAAAAAAGCTGTGGCAGCCACCGCCACCATTAAACGATTCATTGCGATTGAACGCATGGCAAAACTCCTTTTGTAATAAACATAAACACATCAACTTTATGCGCTAGAGCGCCGCTTAAGTATCAAATGTTATAAAAATGGTGACCAAGCTGGCTCTCTCACTTCACCAGCCTCCGAGGGCAATGCCACCCTCACTTTACCATCAATGGAGATGGCCTCTAGTACTCCCTTACCCCCCTGGCGGGAACCATAAATTACCATAGTTCCATTGGGAGCAACACTAGGAGATTCATTAAGATTTGACGTAGTTAGCACATTAAAGGTGTTGCGCTTCAAATCTTGCACGCCAATTTGATATTGACCATCCTTACGGTGCACATACACAAGGTGGCGACCATCAGGTGTAATATCAGGCCGCGCATTATAGGGCCCGTTAAAGGTTAAGCGCTTTGCTTTGCCGCTTCTTAAATCCAGCTGATAAATTTGCGGGCCACCGCCACGGCCAGAGGTGAAAACTAATGACTGTCCATCTGGCATCCAACGGGCTTCTGTTTCTAAGGAGCGAGTGTGGGTGCGGCGAGTGAGCTTGTTAGTACGTAAATCTAAGGTATAAATTTGCGCATGGCCATCCTTTGATAAGGTTAATGCCAATTGCTGCCCATCAGGAGACCAAGCAGGCGCCCCATTAATGCCCTCCGACTGTGACACCACTTGACGCTCCGCCGTTACTAGGTTGTGCACAAAAATCTTTGGCAAACCATCCTCTTCAAAGGACACATAGGCCACTTTGCGCCCATCCGGTGACCAAGAGGGGCTCATAATGGGTTCTTTGCTGCGTAAAATGGTTTTCGTACGATGCCCATCAGCATCAGCATACTGCAACTGATAAGGGTATTTATCGCCATCATTCACAGTGACATAAAGAATTTTGGTGTTAAAAGCCCCAGGAATACCGGTGAGCTGCTCAAAAATATTATCCGCAATGGTGTGTGCCACATCGCGAAAACGGTTTTCTCGGGCGGTGAAGCTTTCGTTTAATAATTGATTGCCCTGCTGAACATCATAGAGTTCGTAGGCCACTTTATACTCATCGCCACCTTTCTCTTCCACGCGGCCAATTACCAAATACTCACTTTTGAGCACACGGAAATCCCGCCAAATAATATCTTTCCCTTGGCTTGGGCGACTGAGTAAATCGTTACGATCTATGGGTTCAAACAAACCACTGCGATGCAAATCAGCACTCACCACTGCCGCAATATCTTCCGCCACTTTTTCCCCTTGAGTGGCAAAAGGTACCACAGCAATGGGCACAGCATCATCGCGGCCTTGGGTGATTTCAATCACTAGGTTGGCTTGCGCCACACTTGCGAAACAAAGCAACACCAAGCTCCACACTATTCTCATAGCCTTAGATCCTCTGGTCTAAAGTTAAATGTCATATTACGAAAACGCTCGAACAATTCCCCTTCGGGCACGGGCAAACGCCCCGCGTTTTTCACTGCGTTCACTGCAGAGCGATCAAGGGCTTGATCACCACTGCTTTCTACCACTTGCACATCCAACACATCCCCGCCCGGCGCCAAGGTAATACTAAGCACAGTGAGCATGCCATTACGGGCACTAGGTGGACGCACCCAACGTTGGGCAATCACGCTCTGAATGGACCCTACATATTCGCTGGTGGCAGCGTCATCGGCTAATGCTTGTGCCTTGGCCTCGGCGTCTTGCTCTGCTTGAGCCTTTTCTTGAGCCCGCCGCTTCTCTGCGCGGCGCTCCGCCATGCGAGCCTCTTCTTCTGCCAACATATCTAACATGTCCGGCTGCTCAAAATCGGGCGTTGGCTTAGGTTCAGGCTTAGGCTCTGGCTTAGGCTCCGGTTTGGGTTCTGGTTTAGGCTCCGGTTTAGGCTCCGGTTTAGGCTCCGGTTTAGGCTCCGGTTTAGGCTCTGGCTTGGGCTTAGGCTCCGGTTTGGGTTCTGGTTTAGGCTCTGCCTTAGGTTCAGGCTTAGGCTCCGGCTTGGGCTTGGGCTCAGGCTTAGGCGCAGCCTCCTCCTTAGCCTCTGTGGCAGGAGCCTGTGCGTCCTCTGCCTCTTGAGGTGCTGCTTGCTTCGGTGCTGGCACACTCACCGCTTGCACATATTTAATGGGTGGCGTTTTAGGCAATTGGGAACCCAAGGCCCCAAAAAGAACGAACAGCAGCACAAGCAGTACATGCAAGCACAACGACAAAGCCACTGCCGTTACCATTTGCCTTTGCATTTACCTGCCCTCGCCCACCGGCTCAGTCACTAAACCGAGTTTTTCCACACCCGCTTCTTGCATAAAGCCCATCAACGCCACCACCTGCCCATAGGGCACTTGCTCATCACCTTCCACAAGAAATAAGGTCTCTGGTGCATCTTTTAAAATACGTTGAATATTTTCTTGCAACGCTTCTTTAGAAGTGGCGGTTTCTTGCTCTTCACCCACATTAATAAAGTAAGAACCATCCTTCTGCAGCGTCACCACCACAGGTTCTTCCTCCGCAATGGGATCACTATTGGCTTGGGGCAAATCCACATGTATACCTTG
>CALEAR010000009.1 GCA_937943665.1 uncultured Alcanivoracaceae bacterium | reverse complement strand
AACATGCCACCTCTCCTGATTTGTTCTACAAATTTGTTATTGTCCGACCATATTACTCGTTTTGCAGCTGAGAAGGAATCGTCCAGCTCCCATTTTGTGCGACGTATCTCACAAAAGTTACCCACAGAATCTGTGGATAACTTTGTGGATTGATGGCGGACAACGTTCTGAAAGCCCCATGGGATAGCGGTTTGCACGAAGTGGTTAAAAAATATGCTAATTGGGAATTAATTTACTGTAATCAATGGGTTACGAGTGTTTGTTGGAAAACTGTACAGCTCTCGAACATAAATTGATCGCCTTGACAACGGGGTTTTTATTCATAGTTTCTACTTGTGCAAAACTAAAGCGCTTTTGTAAGCTATTTGATTTCGTCGGCTTGACCACACAATGGCGTAAAAAGGGTTAAAAGCGGCAGCCGATGAAAGCGCGACTCACAAAGCTACTCACCCCGTGAGTGTTTTTAGGTTACAATCGCTGTTCTTCTTATTTATAAACGATGTCATAGTCAGAACATCGAAAGAGCCCTAATGATAGAGACAACACACACCATATGCGCTTGAAAAGTATTAAGTTGGCAGGTTTTAAATCCTTTGTGGATCCAACCACTGCCAAATTCCCGGGCAACCTTACGGCGATTGTGGGGCCAAACGGTTGTGGGAAATCCAATATTATTGATGCCGTACGTTGGGTGATGGGGGAGTCCTCAGCCAAATACTTGCGTGGGGAATCCATGGCGGATGTGATTTTTAATGGTTCAAGCGCACGTAAACCCGTTTCCCAAGCTTCCATTGAACTTATTTTCGAAAATAACCAAGGGCGCATCACTGGCGAATACGCTGCATTTAGTGAGATTTCTGTTCGTCGGCAGGTGACACGAGATGGACAGTCCCACTATTTTTTGAACGGTGCACGTTGTCGCCGTCGTGATATTACGGATATTTTTTTAGGAACAGGGCTTGGCCCACGGAGCTATGCCATTATTGAACAGGGGATGATCTCGCGGTTGATTGAGGCTCGCCCTGAGGAACTTCGCGTTTATATTGAGGAAGCCGCGGGTATTTCCCGTTATAAGGAGCGTCGTCGAGAAACGGAAAACCGCATGCGACGCACCTTGGAGAACTTGGATCGCTTAACGGACTTGCGTGAAGAGTTGGATCGCCAGCTAGAGCGCTTGGCTCGTCAAGCTGCCGCCGCTGAACGCTATAAGGTGTTGAAAGAAGAGGAGCGCCAACTCAATGCCCAATTGCTAGCCCTGCGTTGGCGTAATTTACAGCAGCAAGAAGGAGATTTGCGCCTAGCGTTGAGTGAGTTAGAGAAGCAGGTGGCGGCGCTTGAGCAATCTCAAACCCAACAGGAAGCCATTATTGAAGCAAAGCGTGAGGAGTACGCAGAGCATCAAGAGCGTTTAGATCAAGCACAACAAACCTATTATGGCCTTGGTGCTGATGTGGCACGTTTGGAGCAGCAGCTTGAACATCAGCGCCAACGTCAACGTCAACTGGAAAAAGATTTGCGTGATGCCAATGAGGCATGGCAACGTGCCCGAGAGGAATCTGACGCCGATAGAAAGGAACTGTCGCACTGGCAAGAACAGCTGGAAACGCGTTTACCCCAATGGCAGGAGTTGGAGGAGCAGCTTGCGGAAATTCAGGAGCTGCTACACCAAGCGGAACGTGATTCTGAAGAAGTCCTTCTAGAGTGGGAGCAGTTTCAGCAGGCAGCGGGGCAGCACCAACGGGATACGGAGATTTTGCAATCGCGGATTCAGTCCTGGGAAGAATCGCTTTCCCGTTTGCGCCAGCGTACAGAGCGGCTAAATCGCGAAAAGGGAGAGCTCAACAGCGATACGTTAATGCGCGAAGTGTTAGAGCTTGAAGCCCAAACCCAGGTAAAAGAAGAACAGGTGCTAACCGCAGAGGGGGCCCTCTTAGCTCAACAGGAAGCTTACCAAAAGGCCCGTCAAGAACACCAAGCCTTAGAACAGCAGATCAAGCAGCTACAGCAACAGTTGCAACAACAGCAGGGTGAGTTAACAACCCGGGAAGCGCCGCAGAAAGAAGCGCAAAAGGAAGAAGCTCTAGTGGCTTGGAAAGAGGGCCATGGGTATCACTCATTACCCACCTTGGTGGCGCAACTTAAGGTGGAACCGCAATGGGAAAGTGCGGTGGAGTTGGTATTAAGTGAACGTTTACAAGGGGTATCAGCCCCGTTGGATGCCTTAGCGAAGGAGCATCTCGAGCAATTAGATAGCGGCCATTTATGGTGGTGGCATGGTGAGGGGCCTAAGCCTGAAGGTAGTTTGGCTGCCAAGGTGCAGGGGCCAGTGCCCTCTTGGCTGGCACAAGTTCAATGTGTACCCACACGGGCGCAGGCTTGGGAAATGCAACCTCAGCTAGCCCCTGGGGAATCTTTGATTACGCCCTGTGGTTTATGGCTCGGCAGCGATTGGCTGCATGTGGCGGGCCAAGCCGTAGATGAACAAGGGGTGTTAGCTCGTGAGCGGGACATTCGTTTATTCACTGAACGGGTGGCGGAGCTCGAAGACAGGCTTGCCCATTTAGAAGAGCAACAAAGGGAAAGCGCTGAGTATGTGCTTGAACTCGAAGAGGCACGGGAAAATGTTCAGCAGCAACTCACTGTATTACATCGCGAGTTTAATGAGCTTAAGGCACAACATAATGCTAAAGCGCTGCGTGCGGAACAAGTGCAGCAGCGCATGGAGGGTTTGACAGAAGAACTGGCCGAAATAGAACAGCAGGCACTCTCAGAGCAGCAGCAATTAAAGGAAGGGCGTGCCCGGCTTGGCGCTGCGGTGAGCCAAATGTCGGATTATGCTGAGCAACGCGCTCAGAAAAAAGCACAACGAGAGACGCATCAGCAGCAATTAGTGGCTCTGCGTCAGCAGGCGCGGCAGCTTCAGGCGGCTCACCATGAGCAAGCCTTGTGGATGGAGGGTGCGCGCACCAAATCAGTGGCCTTGAACAGAGCTTGGCTCGTTTAGAGGGCCAAGTGGGGCAGTTACATCAGCGCCGAGAACAGTTAGAGTTATCCTTAAGCACGGATCAAGAGCCAGATGCCTTGGTGCTAGCTCAATTGGAAGAAGTGCTCGAACGCCGTTTAGTGGCCGAGGAGCATTTGGAACAGTGCCGTCGTGAACAGGGTGAAGTGGAGCATCAGCTGCGTCAGGCCGAGCGCTTGCGCACCGAAGCAGAGCAAAAGGTCCAACAACAGCGCGAGAGCCTCAACCAAAAACGTTTGCAGTGGCAGGAGGTGGTGGTGCGTCGGCAAACCGTGGAGGAGCAACTTAACGAAGCGGGTTTCCATTTAGCTACCTTGGTGGAAGCCTTGCCTGCGGATTTCACCGAAGACGCATGCCAAGCGGAGCGCGAAGCCGTGGCGCAGCGTATTAGCCGGCTTGGGCAAATTAACCTAGCTGCTATTGAAGAACATAAAATACAAAGTGAACGTAAAACCTTTTTAGATTTACAGCATGAGGATTTAATCGAAGCCCTTGAAACCCTCGAAAATGCCATTCGTAAAATCGATCGTGAAACACGCGATCGTTTTAAGGTCTATTTCGATAAGATTAATGCGGGCTTACAAGAGTTATTTCCGAAGGTGTTTGGTGGTGGCAGTGCTTACCTTACACTCACAGGTGATGATTTATTGGATACAGGGGTGGCCATTATGGCGCGCCCACCCGGTAAGCGAAACAGCACCATTCACTTATTATCCGGTGGTGAAAAGGCGCTCACAGCGCTTTCTTTAGTTTTCGCGATTTTTCAGTTAAACCCTGCGCCTTTCTGTATGCTTGATGAAGTGGATGCTCCACTTGATGATGCCAACGTGGGCCGGTTCTGTAATTTGGTGAGGGAGATGTCCCAAAAAGTGCAGTTTATTTATATCTCGCACAACAAAATTGCCATGGAAATGGCGGAGCTACTTATGGGGGTCACCATGCATGAACCTGGCGTTTCCCGTTTGGTATCGGTGGATGTGGAAGAGGCTGTGGAGTTAGCAGCACAGTAATAGCGCAGTTAGTTAAGGAATGAGGCAGAACAATGGGCCTGAATTTAGAAACCCTAGTCACCATTTTAGTGGTATTAACGTTAGTGATTTTAGCCGATGCGGTACGCCGTATGATCCGTGATCGTCGTTCTCAATTTAAGCTTAATGATTTAAGTAAACACGGTTTAGGGGAAGATGGCGAAGAAGCGTTTGATAATCCAGAACTTCCCAACGGCGGCGCACGCGTGGTGACGCGTAAACTAAACAAACAAGCTGAGCAAGAAGCCTCTCAAGCGGATTTATTCGAGCCCAATGGTTTGGCCTCTGAGCATGAAGAGATAAATTTTCACGCCGCAGAGGTGCAACCAGCGCCTCAGCAGGAGGAAGCTGAAGCAGCGGTGGAAAGTGCTACACCCGCAGAAAAGCCAGCGGAGCAGGTGGCAGAAGACGCTGCAGCCGCCCAAGCCCCCGAGCCTACCCCTGAACCTCAACCCGAACCGGCGCGTCCTCGAGCGCCGAAAATCAAGCTTCCAGAAGGAGAGGCCCCAGAGGTATTAGTGGCCCGGGTGGTACCCCCAAAGGGCTATAGCTTTGTGGGGCCTGGCTTGCTGCAATTAATTAAAGATCATGGGCTAGAGTTTGGTGATATGAATATTTTCCATGCCTATGGTGAGAAAACAGAAGCCAATGTACAGCAATTTAGCATGGCTAATGCGGTGGAGCCTGGTACTTTTGATATTGAACACTTTGATGAAACGGAAGTTTTTGGGTTTACTTTTTTCTTAATGCTGCCGGGTCCCGCGCGCCCCTTGGCTGCCTTGAATCGTATGCTGGATGTTGTGACCTCCTTGGGCAAGGCGTTGGGCGCTGAGCTTGAGGATGAACACCGCAGTGTGCTGACGCCGCAAACCATGGAGCACATGCGTGAGCGAGTGCGTGAGTTTGAGCGTCGCTCTCGTTTGAAGTAAGGGTTTTCCATGTCTGTAAAAGAAACCATTGCTAAGCTGCGCGAACAGCTTGAGGAGTGGAGTTATCAATACTACGCCCTTGGGCATTCTGATGTGCCTGATGCAGAGTATGACCGCTGGTTTCGTGAGCTGGAGCGGTTAGAGGCTGAACATCCCGAGCTCATTACCCCTGATTCCCCCACACAGCGTGTGGGTGCAGCCCCTTTGGAAAGTTTTCAGCAAGTGGATCACGCAGTGCCCATGCTTTCCTTGGGAAATGCCTTTGATGAACAAGAGGTGCGGGATTTCCACCGACGCATTACCGAGCTATTAGATACGAGCGAGCCCATTGTATATGTGGCGGAGCCCAAGCTTGATGGGCTAGCGGTGACTTTAATTTACCAAGATGGTTTGCTTACGCAGGCGCTTACGCGAGGTGATGGCCACACGGGCGAAGATATTACCCAAAACGTGCGCACCATTAAAAGTGTGCCTTTGCGTTTACGCGGTGGACCCCCCGGTGTGGTGGAGGTACGCGGTGAGGTGGTGATGCGCCATGAGGGGTTTGTACGCTTAAATGAAAAGCAAATAGCAGCGGGGTTGCCGCCCTTTGCTAACCCCCGTAATGCCGCAGCGGGCAGTTTGCGGCAGTTGGATTCCCGTGTGGTGGCGCAACGCCCCTTAGATTTTTATGCTTACAGTGTGGCACAGCTTACAGAGTTACCGTGGCCACAAACTCACAGTTCCTTGCTGGCGCAGGTACGAGAATGGGGCCTTCAGGTGAGCCCTGAGGTGAAGCGCTGCACTGGGGTGGAAGAGTTGTTGGCGTATTATGAGGCCCTGGCCGCTAGACGAGATGAATTGCCCTATGACATTGATGGCATAGTGTACAAGGTGGATCGCTTAGATTGGCAAGAGGATCTTGGGTATGTTTCCCGTGCACCGCGATGGGCTGTGGCCCATAAATTACCCGCACAGGAGGAAATCACCACACTGTTAGCCGTGGATTTCCAAGTGGGGCGCACCGGCGCAGTAACACCTGTGGCTCGTTTAAAGCCCGTGCAAGTGGGCGGTGTAACGGTGAGTAATGCCACCTTGCATAATATGGATGAAATTCGTCGCTTGGATATTCATGTGGGTGATGAGGTGGTGCTCTACCGCGCCGGGGATGTGATACCCAAGATTGTGTCTGTGGTGGCCTCGCGTCGGCCCAAAGATGCACAGCCCATTACGTTGCCCACGGCCTGCCCAGAATGCGGTAGTGAAATTTTTACCCCCGAAGGTGAAGCCATTGCCCGCTGCACAGGTGGTTTGATTTGTCCGGCCCAACAGAAGGAGGCGCTACGGCACTTTGTTTCCCGCCGTGCCATGGATGTGGATGGCTTAGGGGTCAAACTCATCGCTCAGCTAGTGGATAAAGGTTGGGTGAAAAACGCTGCTAACTTGTATGAGTTGAAGGCGGAGGAGGTGGCAGGGCTTGAGCGTATGGGGCCCAAATCCGCTGAAAACCTTATTCAAGCCCTAGAAAAAAGCAAAGAAACCACCTTGCCGCGGTTTTTATATGCCTTAGGGATTCGCGAAGTGGGAGAGGCCACAGCACAAGCGCTGGCCCAGCACTTTGGCACCCTAGAGGCCATTATGCAGGCGGATGAAGCTGCCTTGCTCCAAGTGAATGATGTGGGGCCTGTGGTGGCAGGACACATTCGTCATTTTTTTGCAGAGCCTCACAACCAAGATGTGATTCAAGCCTTGTTAGCTGCCGGTATTCGTTTTCCGGAGGGAGCGCAAACCCAGGAAGTCACAGAGCAACCCCTAGAAGGCCAAACCTGGGTGCTAACGGGCACTCTCAGCCAAATGACACGTGGCGAGGCCAAAGAGGCGTTGCAGCGCCTTGGCGCCAGAGTGAGTGGTAGTGTTTCTCAACGTACTCACACTGTGGTAGCAGGGGAGGCAGCTGGTAGCAAGCTGACCCGAGCCCAAGAATTGGGCATTACCGTTTGGGATGAAGAACAGTTGTTAGCTTTGCTAGAACAATATCGAGAATAGTGATGAAAAAGGTAGCCTTGTTATTGGCAGTGGCCTTGCTAGGGGGGTGCGCCATGAAGCCACCTTCACAGGTGCAGAATGCTTGTGCCATTTATGCAGAACGCAGCGGCCTGTTCAACAGCTGGGAGCGACAAACTAAAAAAGCGGAGCGACAATATGGTGTCCCCGCGCCCATTCTGCTTGCCACCATTTATCAAGAATCGCGATTTCAGCCCCGGGTGCGCCCACCACGTAAAAAGTTATTGGGCTTTATCCCATGGCGCCGGCCTTCCAATGCTTATGGCTATGCTCAAGCACTAAATAGCACTTGGAAGGAATTCCAAATGGAGGCGGGCAAGCCCATGGCTCGCAGAACCCGATATAAAGATGCAGTGCAATTTGTGGGCTGGTACCACGATAAAACCCACCGCCGCAACGGGGTGAGCAAACAAAATGCTTACCATCTTTATTTGGCCTATTACTCTGGCCATGGCGGTTATGCACGCAAAACCTATGCGGGAAACCCCACTGTGTTAGCGGCCGCACAGCGGGTGAGCACTATGGCTCAACGCTATGATGCTCAGCTGCGCCAATGTGGCAAGCGTTAATGATATAGAGATGGTGTATGACAACAGAATCCATTGTATACGGGTGCATTCAACACTTGCCCTTTGGTGATCCCGTGGCACGCCAAGCTTCCTGTATGCATAACCGACGGGTGTTAAGGGCCTTGCCCAGTGTGGAAGTGGATAGCTTGTTCTACCGCGAGCTCTTTGCGGTACAGGCACCCTTAGATAAACAAAGCTTGCGTACACAGGTGATCCATTTTGGCGGTTCCTACGAGGGCGTGGAGTATGAGTGGGGCCACTGGATTCGCCAGTTTGAACAGCTGCTTAAGGATATGTATTGGGTGAGTGCTGTGGTGCACTTGGAAACAGAGCTATACGGCAACCATAGCTTTAATTGGCAAGCCGCCGAGGCCTACCATGCCCCAGGGGAGGCACCACTGCAGGTGCGCTGTGAGTGGGCGAGGGAAGGCTTAGTGTAACCTGCTTTAACATTTAAGACAGACATGAAAAAGCCCCCAGTTCTTGGAGAACTGGGGGCTTTGTTTTAGCGCAGAGAGTTTAAGAGGCGTTGCGCTCGCGAAGGATTTTCGCGGCTTTTACCATCTTCTCAAGGGCTGGCTTGGTTTCTTCCCAGGCACGGGTTTTTAGGCCGCAGTCTGGGTTCACCCAAATTTGCTCAACGGGCAGCTCTTTTACGGCTTTCTCGATGAGCTCCACCATCCACTCAACAGTGGGGATGTTGGGGGAGTGAATGTCGTACACACCAGGGCCGATTTCGTTCGGGTACTTAAACTCCTCAAAGGCTTCGATGAGTTCCATGTTCGAACGTGAGGTTTCAATGGTAATCACGTCGGCATCCATGTCGGCTACAGCTTCCATGATATTGTTGAACTCAGAGTAGCACATGTGGGTGTGGATCTGAGTGCTATCCTTCACACCAGAGGTGCTGATGCGGAAGCACTTAGCAGCCCAATCAAGATACTCTTTCCAGTCGGCCTGGCGTAAGGGCAAGCCTTCGCGGAAGGCAGGTTCGTCCACTTGAATCACAGTGATACCCGCGGCTTCAAGATCGTTCACTTCGTCACGAATGGCGAGAGCGATTTGCTCGCAGGTTTCTTTGCGCGTTTGGTCATCACGCACGAAGGACCACTCAAGAATGGTCACAGGACCTGTGAGCATGCCCTTCATGGGGCGATCCGTGAGACTCTGGGCGTAGGAGCTCCAAGAAACCGTCATGGGCTTGGGACGGCTTACGTCACCAAAAATAACGGGGGGCTTAACACAGCGTGAACCATAGCTCTGTACCCAACCAAACTGGGTGAAAGCAAAGCCTTCTAGTAGTTCACCGAAGTATTCCACCATGTCGTTACGCTCGGCTTCACCGTGTACGAGTACATCGATATCCACTTCTTCTTGGTAGCGCACGCACTGCTCAATTTCTTTCTTCATGGCCGCTTCATAGGTGGCAAAATCAATGTCGCCACGGCGGTAATCACGACGCACCTTACGGATTTCCGCAGTTTGTGGGAAAGAACCGATGGTGGTGGTGGGGAACAAGGGCAAGTTAAGTGCTTCACGCTGTAGCTTAATACGCTCAGCGAACGGTGTGCGCTTTGAAGATACTTCGCTTAGCTTGCTCATGCGCTCTTGTACCGCTGGGTTATGAATGCGGCTAGAGGTGCGGCGATTTTCAATGGCAGCACGTTGTTCTGCGAGGGCGGCTTCGGCACTTGCATCTTTATCTAAGCCTTGGCGCAATAGTTGCAGTTCAGAAAGCTTTTGCTTGGCGAAGCTCAACCAGCTTTTTAGCTCAGCATCGAGCTTTTCTTCACTATCAAGATCCACAGGTACGTGCAGCAAGGAGCAAGAGGGCGCTAACCATAGACGGTCGCCAAGCTGCTCTTTAATGGGGGTGAGCTTTTCAATGGCTTTGTCTAAATCGGTGCGCCAGATGTTACGGCCATCGATTAAGCCCACAGACAATACTTTGTCATCACCAATGCGCTCAACCACTTTTGCCACTTCTTCAGGTGCGCGAACACCATCAATGTGCAAGCCTTCCACAGCGAGTTCAAGGGCGGTGAAGAGGTTGTCTTGTAGGCCGCCAAAGTAGGTGGCAACAATCACTTTAGGGGTGGCAACAGCGAGCTGCTCATAAGTGCGTAGGAAAGCACGCTGCCAGGTATCAGGTAAATCGAGTGCTAAGATTGGCTCATCGATTTGTACCCACTCAACGCCTTTTTCTGCGAGGCGGTTAAGTACTTCGCGGTACACAGGTACTAGGTTATCAAGTAGGGCAAGCTTGCCGGCATCGTCCACTTCAGGGAATGCTTCACCCTTAGAGAGGTACAAGTAGGTGAGCGGGCCTGGGATAACGGGCTTCACGTTGTGGCCTAGCGCTTGTGCTTCAGCCACTTGCTCGAAGAAGGATTCACGCGCGATGCGGAACTGCTGGTTTTCTTCTAGCTCAGGCACAATGTAGTGGTAGTTGGTATCAAACCACTTAGTCATTTCGCTCGCAGCAGCAGGCTTGCCGCTGGGCGCACGGCCACGGGCCACGCGGAAAAGCGTGTCTAAATCCACAGGAGCGTTTTCATCTTGCTCAAAACGTGCAGGAATAACACCGAGCAAGCAAGTCCACTCGAGAATGTGGTCGTACCAGGCGAAATCGCCCACGGGAATTAAATCAACGCCAGCATCGGCTTGTAGTTGCCAGTGGCGCTCACGTAGCTCTTTACCTACACGCTCAAGTTCTGCGGCATCAATATCGCCTGCCCAGTAGGCTTCTTGGGCAAACTTGAGCTCGCGCTTTGCACCAATGCGCGGAAAACCTAAGTTATGAATGATGGTCATGATTTCACCTTTTAATTAATGGTTGCCCTAAAAACAGTCATGCGTTTTGGGTTGAGGGTATTGTGCATGGAAACCATTGTGAGGCAAAATCAACTTTCACATCATTAGTATGAGAAAAACTCAAGGTAGGCCCATGATTGAAATTCGGCATTTAGAAACTCTCGCTGCCATACGGGAAACAGGCAGTATGGTGGAGGCAGCAGAACGTTTGCACGTTACGCAATCGGCATTATCCCATCAATTGCGTGATTTAGAGCATCGTTTAGATGTGCAGCTCTTAAACCGTCGAACACGGCCTGTGCGTTTTACCACGGCAGGTTTGCGATTGCTGACCCTTGCTGATGAGATTTTGCCTAAAGTGGTGGCAACTCAACGCGAATTACGACGATTATCCGCGGGCCAAACAGGGCGCCTGCACTTAGCCATTGAGTGCCATTCTTGTTTTCAGTGGTTGATGCCCACCTTGGATTCTTTTCGTGAGCAATGGCCCGATGTGGAGTTGGATCTTACTGCAGGTTTTGCCTTTGCACCTTTGCCCGCCTTAGTGCGCGGAGACTTAGATTTGGTCATCACTTCTGATCCTGTGGAAATAGAAGCTGTGACCTATGTGCCCTTATTTAAATATGAATTAGTGTTGGGGGTACAAAAAGATAGCCCTTTAGCTAGGGTGCGTTTTATTGTGCCCGAGGATTTGGCTGATAAAACGCTCATCACTTACCCGGTGGAACGTGAGCGTTTGGATATTTTTACGGCGTTTTTGGATCATGCGGGGGTGGAACCTAAAGCATTACGCACGGCAGAACTCACCACCATGATGGTGCAATTGGTGGCCAGTGGCAGGGGGGTTATTGCATTGCCTAATTGGGCGCTCACTGAATATTTGCAAATGAACCTCATTGCAGCAGTGCCCTTAGGGGAAGATGGAGTGTGGCGTACTTTGTATGCGGCCATTCGTGTGGAGGATGAAGAAGCTCCCTATATTCAAGACTTTATGAACCTTGCCCGAGAACGATGTTTCCAGGATTTGCGGGATATTAAACAGCCCTAATGTTGGATAAATAGTCGGCTTGCTCAAAAAAGCAACGCTTAGTGAGGTTTTTGTTTTTTAGTGCTTGACCTTGTTCTGGAAATTGCTAAACTTCGTGCCGTTCCAGAGAGCACTGGAATCTAGTGTCCCCTTCGTCTAGAGGCCTAGGACACCGCCCTTTCACGGCGGTAACAGGGGTTCGAATCCCCTAGGGGACGCCATGCGGGAATAGCTCAGTTGGTAGAGCACAACCTTGCCAAGGTTGGGGTCGCGAGTTCGAGTCTCGTTTCCCGCTCCAAATTCATAAAAGCCCACTTCGGAAGAAGTGGGCTTTTTTTATGTGTGTTTTGCTGACTACAATTTGTTTTTGCGCAAATATTAATATAAATTTACATTTTTCTTGCTATAAGAATATAAGGAAGCATGTATGAAAAAGTTACTACTGGGCACGGCATTGCTGGGGTTACTGGGGAGTGCTCCGGCAGCATTGGCGTTAGATCAAGGGGAGCCACGTTTTTATGTGGGCCTAGAGGCGGGGCATTTAAATACGAATTTAAAAATCTCTGAAGATGGTAAGGTAGATGGCCAAAGTATTTCCGGTTATACGGGTGGTATTTTCGGCGGCTACACCGTGGATATTGGCCAAAAAGGGTTTGGTGGCGTAGAGCTTAACTTAGGCTTTGGTGGTCCTGATTTTATTTATACGGATGTAGATAACGGCCACACTGATCGATATGAGATCAAACAACGCGAGAGCTATGCTGCCCGCTTTTTAGGAGGAGTGAAAAGCTCTGAAACCACAAGGCTTTATGGCCTATTAGGTTTTAAAAAAGCCCGCTATGAAGTGAACGATTCTGATGAGGCAGTTCGAGAGAAGTTCCGTGTTAATGGAGCGAACCTAGGTGTGGGCGCCATGGTGGATATTGCGGACCAAGTGGCAGTACGTTTAGAGTGGACGCAGACCTTCTACTCAAAGAAGTATAGTGCTAAGCTCACTGAAAACTTGGTGCAGGTGGGTTTGTTACGCACTTTCTAAAGAGTCACTGTATTGAAAAGGCGAGCATTAAGCTCGCCTTTTTTATAGGCGACGGTTCAAACCAAACTTTTTCTTCAAAATAACATCCACCGCTTTTGTGGGCAGCAAACGTTTTAACAAAGGCAGTGCTGTGCTGCCATGACCAATACGTGCCTCTGCCACGGCGGGTTGTTTTTCAATGGTTTTTAGGAGTTCCGCCACAAAGGCTTTGGTACTAGTGCTGTTTTGCTGCGAGGCGTTGGCTCGGGCTTCAATAAAAGGTGTTAGGGGCTGGTACAGGGAATCTTCTGGAAGCGTTTCTAGCAAGGTGCTTGTGGCGTTATTGCCAAACTCTGAAGCAATGGCCCCAGGCTGAACGGTGATCACTTCGATGCCAAAAGGGGCGAGCTCCATGCGTAGGGCATCCGAAAGGCTATGTAGTGCTGCTTTAGTGGCGCAATAAGCGCCAGAAAAGGGGGTGGTGATAATGCCAGAGATGCTACCTAGGTTTACAATCATGCCCCGTGGGCTTTCCCGAAGTAGGGGGAAGCACAATTGTGCTAGGGCGAGGGGGGCGAACACATTGGTGGCAAATTGTTGTGCTAAGGCTTGCTCTGGCATTTCGATCACAGGCCCCATGGCACCATAGCCGGCATTATTCACCAACAGATCAAGCTGCCCATGTTGTTGTAATTGCTCCCATAGGTGTTGGCGCTGTTCTTGGTGGTTCACATCCAATACCAAAGGCGTGAAACCTTCTTGGTTGGTAAATTCGTTTAAGGCGGCTTTCCTTCGGGCAGTAACAAACACATGCCATCCGTTAGCCCTTAGTTGTAATGCCAGTTCTCGGCCAATGCCTGAGGAACAACCGGTAATCAATGCTGTGCGCGCCATGTGTCTTTCCTTTTGTTGGTGAAAACCCCATCAAAGTAACGTTAAAAACGTAAGAAAACCACTCTAAATAATTTAATTGTGCGCTTCCTTAGCCTAAAGGCAAAGAATTCCTCTATAATGCCACCCTAAAGCATTCCTTAACTAATTTTTGCTGCAAAACAAGGAGTTAACCTTGTCCGATAATAGCCGCCAAGCCGCTCTTGATTACCACGAAAAACCCACGCCTGGGAAAACCGCCATTGTGGCCACCAAGCCTTTGAGCAACCAAAGTGATCTTGCCTTAGCTTATTCGCCTGGGGTGGCCTATGCCTGTGAAGAAATTGTCAAGGACGAACGCAATGCAGCCCGTTATACGGGCCGAGGCAATCTGGTGGGAGTTATCACCAATGGCAGTGCTGTATTGGGGCTTGGCAATATTGGTGCCTTAGCTTCTAAACCGGTGATGGAAGGGAAGGCCGTGCTGTTTAAAAAGTTTAGCGGCCTGGATGTGTTTGATATTGAGATCAACGAAAGTGATCCCGATAAGTTGGTGGAAATTATCGCCGCCTTGGAGCCCACGTTTGGCGGCATTAACTTAGAGGATATTAAGGCCCCTGAATGTTTCGAAGTGGAGCGTAAGCTCCGCGAACGCATGTCTATTCCCGTATTCCACGATGATCAGCACGGCACGGCAATTACGGTGTGCGCCGCCTTTATTAATGGGCTAGAGGTGGTGGGCAAGCGCATTGAGGACATCAAGCTTGTGGTTTCCGGTGCCGGTGCGGCCGCCATTGCTTGTTTAGAACTCATGGTGGATCTGGGCTTACCCCGTGAAAACGTGTGGCTTTCCGATATTGAAGGTGTGGTGTATCAGGGGCGCACCGCGCTAATGGATGAACAAAAAGAGCGCTTTGCCCAAGATACCTCTTTACGCACCTTGGATGAGATTATTGATGAGGCGGATGTGTTTTTAGGGTTATCCGCTGGTGGTGTGCTTAAACCAGAGATGGTAAAGCGCATGGCACCGAATCCTTTGATCTTGGCTTTAGCCAACCCTTACCCCGAGATCACACCAGAAGAAGCGCATGCTGTACGTGATGATGTGGTAATGGCCACGGGTCGCTCGGATTATCCCAACCAAGTGAATAATGTGTTGTGCTTCCCTTATATTTTCCGCGGTGCCTTGGATGCGGGTGCCACTAGTATTACCCGAGGCATGGAAAAGGCAGCTGTGTACGCCATTGCCGATTTAGCCCGCGAGGAACAAAACGAACGGGTGGCGGCAGCCTATGGCAACCAAGAACTCAGCTTTGGCAAAGATTACTTGATTCCTAAGCCCTTTGATCCGCGGCTTATTGTGCGTATTGCCCCGGCAGTGGCGAAGGCAGCCATGGAAGATGGCGTGGCCACGCACCCCATTCATGATATGCGTGCCTATGCTGCTGAGCTTGAGCAGTTTGTGTATCAATCGGGTGCTTTTATGAGCCCCATATTCGCCGCAGCGAAACAACTTGTGGCCGATGGCAGGAAATCTCGTATTGTGTTCACCGAAGGAGAAGATGAGCGAGTTTTGCGTGCGGTACAAGTGATTGTGGATGAGGGGTTAGCTAAACCGATTTTGCTTGGTCGTCCTGAGGTGATTAAACGCCGCGTTAAGCGTTATGGCCTACGGATGAACCTAGAAACGGATGTGGAAATCACAGATTCACAGCACGATGAGCGATTCCACACCTACTGGAACACATATTGGGAAATGCGCTGCCGCAATGGTATTACCCGTGATATGGCGCGTACGGAAGTCCGTCGCCGTATGACATTAATTGGTGCCCTTATGGTACACCTTGGCGAAGCCGATGGTATGGTGTGCGGCACAGTGGGGGATTTCAGTGAGCATTTACGTTATGTGGATCAGGTGATTGGATTAGCCCCTGAGGCCAACACCTATGCTGCCATGAATATTTTGCTGTTGCCTGAGCGCACAGTGGCAGTGGTGGATACTCATATCAATGAGGAGCCCACCGCGGAGCAGATGGCTGAATTTACACTCGCTGCAGCAGAGCAAATGCGTCGTTTAGATATTGAGCCCAAAGCAGCCTTGCTTTCTCATTCCAATTTTGGCACTAGCGATAGCAAGAGTGCACGCACCATGCGTGAGGCCTTAGCCTTAATTAAGGCGAAGGATCCTCACCTTGAGGTGGATGGCGAAATGCATGCCGATTGCGCGTTGAATGAATCGGTACGCAGTGAACTACTACCAAATAATTATCTCAAAGGAGAAGCGAACCTGTTAGTGTGTCCTAATATTGAATCGGGCAATATCGCTTATAATTTGCTAAAAACCGCTTCGGGCGGCAATATCGCAGTGGGTCCTTTTTTATTGGGCGTGAAATCACCCGTTACCATATTAACGTCCAGTGCCACGGTGCGACGTATTATTAATATGGCCGCCATTACTGTGGTGCGGGCAAACCGGGAGATAGACCAACAGTTGATCCAACGCAGCGGCAGAAGGCAACGCCGTAAGTAATTGAAAATCCGGTGTTTATACGCTGGTCATATGAAGTTTGCTATCCTTTAAGGGTAGAATTGAGTGAAAACTCCGTGCTCTTGAGAATAAAAAGCACCCTAGGACCACTAATCCTCGGGTGCTGCATAAGGCACAGAGAACAGGTGCTGGTTTACACAACGCAGCATCCGGAGGGCGAGCACTAAGCCTTAACCAGGCAGCTCAACCCAAATTCCACAAGAATGATTAGTTGTATGAGGAGCCTGTTTTATGAGCAACACATCTCCAACCATAGTTTATACCCTGACGGACGAAGCCCCAGCACTTGCCACTGGTTCATTACTTCCCATTGTTCGTGCCTTTGCTAAAACCGCTGGCATTAATGTGGAAACCAGTGATATTAGCTTAGCGGCACGTATTTTAGCCCAATTTCCGGATTATCTGACTGAAGAACAGCGTGTGCCCGATAACTTAAAAGCGCTAGGCGAACTCACGCTGAAGCCCGAAGCGAATATTATTAAGTTACCTAACATTAGTGCCTCTGTGTCACAGCTACACAGAGCGATTAAAGAATTGCAGGATAAAGGTTACGCTGTTCCTGATTATCCAGAAGATCCTCAAACAGAGGAAGAAAAAGAAATCCACCGCCGCTACAGCAAGTGTATTGGTAGTGCGGTGAACCCTGTATTGCGTCAGGGTAACTCGGATCGTCGCGCGCCTAAGGCTGTGAAGGAATATGCGCGCAAGAACCCACATTATATGGCGCCCTGGAGCCCAGCTTCGCGCTCCCATGTGTCGCACATGCACCATGGCGATTTCTATTCCAGTGAAAAGTCCATGACCCTAGATGGGGCCCGTCGTGTGAAAATGGAGCTTTACACCAAGAGTGGTGAGCACTTGGTGCTCAAGCCTGAGGTTCAGCTTGAGGACCGCGAGGTGATTGATTCCATGTTCATGAGCAAAAAAGCATTGTTGGATTTCTACGAAGAGCAAATCCAAGATGCTTATGAAACCGGTGTGATGTTTTCCTTGCACGTGAAGGCCACCATGATGAAGGTATCGCACCCCATTGTGTTTGGTCACTGTGTGCGTATGTTCTATAAAGAAGCCTTTGAAAAGCACCAAGAGGTGTTTGATGAACTAGGCGTGAATGTGAACTACGGTATGGTGGATTTATATAACAAAATCCAAAAACTTCCCCGTAGCTTGCAAGAAGAAATTAAGGATGATTTACATGCTTGCCACGAAGGTCGCCCAGAGCTTGCCATGGTGGATTCCGCGAAGGGAATTACAAACTTTTATTCCCCCAACGATGTGATTGTGGATGCTTCCATGCCCGCCATGATCCGCAATGGTGGCAAAATGTATGGGGCGGATGGCCGCTTAAAAGATGTGAAAGCGGTGATGCCAGAAAGTACCTTCGCCCGTATTTACCAAGAAATGATTAATTTCTGTAAGTGGCATGGGGCCTTTGATCCTGCCACCATGGGCACTGTGCCTAACGTGGGACTGATGGCCCAACAGGCGGAAGAATACGGCTCCCACGATAAAACCTTTGAGATTCCTGAAGCGGGGACAGCCAACATCACGGATATTGATACAGGTGAAGTATTAATGAGCCAAGAGGTGGAAGAGGGCGATATTTGGCGTATGTGCCAAGTGAAGGATGCTCCCATCCGTGATTGGGTCCGCTTAGCAGTGGAGCGTGCACGTTTATCCGGTATGCCGGTGGTGTTCTGGCTGGATCCTTATCGCCCCCATGAAGCTGAACTGATTCGCA
>CALEAR010000008.1 GCA_937943665.1 uncultured Alcanivoracaceae bacterium | reverse complement strand
CCAACCTCCGCCTTTTACTCTGGCGCCACGCTCAAGATTGGCAAGCAGATCATCCACATAGGCAACACCTTTTTCTAAGCGGGTATCTGCCACCAGGTCCAGAATCTTGGTGTCGTCACGCAACTCGCGGGGCAGCTTGCTTGGATCAATGCCGGTGATCACATTAGCCAGTGCGGGCACCTTGGAGAGCATATCGTTGATGCCATCCACTAAAGCACTATGTAAGTTAACACCGCGCACAATGGCATCAATCACCCCCACGTTAAATTTACCGTTAAGGTTTTCATACAGATCTTTTTCCCTGTTTCCTTGGGTGGTGATATCAGCGTTGACATCCACCATGCCTGTGAGCAGATCACGGCCAAGCACAGCGTTAACGAGCTTTTGAATTTGCACTTTATCACTCGCTAAGCGCGCTTGAATTTGTGGGGTATCGGTGCGTGCATCCAAGGTGAGATGGGTGTTAAAGCCACCATCTAGCACCTTTCCTTTACTGTTTTGCACTAGCACCCCACGGGCGGCATCCACTTCTACGGCCACATCGCTAAGGTTGAGATCATCAAACACGAGAGTTTCGATGAGCAGCTTCCCTTTCACATTAAGCTCTCGGAGCTCTTCGAGGGGCAAGAGAGGCTCAGTGGATAAACTCACAGTTTCTTGAGTGTCATCTTGGCGCGTTTCTTTAGGGGCTTGGCTTTCATCCTCGGGGGGTAAATAGCCATCTAAAGTAATGTGATCCATAGTGAGATCAAACATAAGCGCTAAGGCCTCGATATCAGTGATGCCTGCTTTACCCTTTATAATGCTGTCATCAAGGGTGATCATCAGCGGATCCATGATCAGGCTGTTGGCAGGGCCAGTGAGCGTGGCATCGAGGCTTACGTTGCTTAAGGCGTTAGGATCTGCTGTTTCGATGGGGGCTTCTCCCAAGGCCTTGAGCACTTTGTTAGCATCAAAAGGTGCAGTGCGAATACGTCCACTGAAGGAAAACGATTCACTCATGTTGTGTACTGTTATGGCGCCAGTGGTGTCTGTGCCAAGGGCGGCGAGGGTAAGGTTGCTAATATCAATTTGATCTTTTTCGAGATCCGCTAATACCGAAGCATTTAGCTTGGCTTCCACAGGGTGAGTGGTGAGACCCGCTAAAGTGATTTCCGCCATAAGGGGGCTTAAACGGTATTGGTTGGCAGCAAGATCCAAATTCACCTTGGTGTCCAAGGCCAATTCGATGAGGGTGTCATCTTGGTCTTGGTAATGTAAGGAGAGCAGGAGGGGAAAATCCTCGGTGAGACTCACATCCCGAGCTTCAAGCTCTAGTTGTTCAATGGAGATATCCGTGTCGTTGGCGAGATCTTGGAAGCGCAAACGACTGTTGGTGATACTCACTAGCGGAATAGAAACGGGTACTTCTAGTGCTTCTGTGGAATCATCGGCGGAGCGATTGTCTTCTTTTTCGCTTTCATCAGGAAGAAGGGCTTCCCAGTTGCCTCCATCAGCCGTTTGGATAAGGTGTAATTCCATGCCATCAATGCGAATGGCATCCATTTCTACTTGGCCTTTGAATAAGGGGAGAAGGGCTACCCCTACTTCAAAATGATCAATGGCAGCAAATAAGGGCTCTTGATCAACGATGTGCGCCTCGGTGCGGCCCACGCTTAAACCTAAAGAGGGCCAAAAAGTCCAGCCAATATCCCCTGCTAAATTAAGCTCAATATTGGCGTGCTCTTTCGCAAGGGCGGCAATATCCTCTTTGTAATCGTTGGGATCAATAATACGGGTGATAACAAACACAGCCGCGGCTACTAAAATCACCAAGGCTAATATCAGAAATAAAAATAGCTTTGCAATGCGTGCCATTGATCCCTCCAGAACCGAATCGATAGAACAAATGTACCACAGTTAAGCGTAGCTTCTTAGTGCAAGCTGTTTGAGCGTTCCGCCAATGCCTGTAAGCAGTTAGGCCACACCAAGGTGGGAACTTCCTTGTGAACCTGTTGAAGTAAGGTGCTGCCTACGCCTCTGTGGCGGCTAGCGGGATGTACCGCTAAGGCTTTCACTTCCCACCCACCAGGAATAGGCGCAATTATCATTAGGGCCAAAGGACGGCCGTTGAAGATACCCTCAAAAGCACGCCACCCCATGGGCCAGTTATTAAGTGTGTCAAGAAGCTCTGTTTGTTCCAGTAAAACTTGAGAAAAATATTCAGCGGAATGTTCTGCAACCGTATGTTCTTGGCAAATTAAAGGCATAGTAAGACCCTACTGGTGACAAGAGTGGTAGCACCGTATAATAGCCCACCTTAAGCAGCTTTGTGCGATTTATAATGCCATGCCTAAGTGCGGAGCTTTTGGCGTTTGGATTATGAATGCTTATAGCAAACTGCTGCCTTATTGCCTAGCGCAAAGGAGCCTTAATGGTGCAAATGCCTAGCACAGTTATGATGAATGGGAGAATCTTATGAGCCAGCGTACCGCCACTGTGACGCGTAACACCCTCGAAACTCAAGTGGAAGTGATGATTAACCTTGATGGTAACGGCGAGGGAAACTTTGATACCGGTGTGCCTTTTTTAGAACATATGCTTGATCAAATAGTGCGTCATGGCCGTATTGATTTAACAGTAAAAGCCAAGGGCGATTTGCATATTGATGCTCACCACACCGTGGAAGATATTGGTATTACCATTGGTCAGGCACTGGCTAAGGCAGTGGGCGATAAAGTGGGTATTACACGTTATGGCCACGCCTATGTACCTTTGGATGAATCCTTGTCCCGCGTGGTATTAGATTTATCCGGTCGCCCCGGTTTGTACTTCCACGTGGATTTCGCCCGTGCTTGGGTGGGCCAGTTTGATGTGGATTTATTCCGTGAATTCTTCCAAGGATTTGTCAACCACGGTATGGTGACCTTACACATTGATAACATCCGTGGTTTTAATGCGCACCACCAAGCGGAAACCATTTTTAAGGCCTTTGGGCGCGCTTTGCGCATGGCCATTGAAATGGATCCGCGCATGGAAAATATCACCCCAAGCACCAAGGGGACCCTCTCTATTTAAAGGGGTATCACATGGCCAGTGGGCTCGCCTTGTTTGTGGATGAATTATCCTCTCGCAAACATTGGCTTAATATAGTGCAACAGGCGGGGGCGCTTTCAGCCCCCTTCACACACAGCGTAGATACCTTAATGGCCTGCGATAGGTTGATTATTAGCACGCAACAGCCGCTAGCTGTTACTTTAGATTGGCTGCAAGCCCATAATATGGCAGTTGTGCTTGCCCACCGTCTGCAAGAAAATAAACCCACCCTCATCGCTGGTACAGCCGCACATGCTGCCCTGAAAGGGGGAGGCCAGTTTGATTGGCTTGGGCTGGATGTATTGCCTGGTGTGCTAGCGCCTTTTCAAGCGGAGCGTAATGATGCCGGTGAAAGGGTGAAGCATCCACACCTTGGATGGAATAGCCTCACGAGTGTGCCGCCGCACCCGTTGTGGGCTGGCATACAAGAGGGTGATATGGTGTATTTTTCCCATCAATACTATGTGGATCAGGTTCCGCGAGCGCAGCAACTGGCAATGTCGAATCACGGCACCTATTTCCCTTCTGTATTTTATCAACAAAGCTTATGTGCTGTGCAATTCCGCCCCGAAGTGAGTGGGCGAGTGGGGGCACAGTTTATTGAGAATTTTTTACGTTGGAGACCCTGATGATTTTAATCCCTGCTATTGATTTAAAAGATGG
>CALEAR010000007.1 GCA_937943665.1 uncultured Alcanivoracaceae bacterium | reverse complement strand
ATGCCCGCCATCAAACGCCAACAAGACAGCCCCTATATTTGGACCATCGAAGAAGCCCCTTTGGCTGAAGTGGCTAACGTGGAAGTGGGCATGCCAGATAACTTTATTAGCGAAGATGGCTTTGGCATCACAGAAGCTGCTCGTACTTACTTGGCCCCCCTCATCATGGGCGAGCCGGAAACGCCCTTTAAAGATGGCTTACCCGTACACGCCAAACTCGAACTAAAACCCGTACCTAAAAAGCTAAACACCGAGTTTAAAATTTAAGACAACAGGCCCTCCTACCAAAATAGGAGGGCCCTTTTATGCATAACACTAGCCGGTGAGTTTTAGCTACTTTATAATTCACCACCTTCATTGACAGCAATCATACAGGGCTCACATGAACTATCTAAATATTCCAGCGGGAAAAGACCTCCCCGATGACATCTATGTAGTGGTGGAAATCCCCGCCAACGCGGATCCCATCAAATACGAAATGGATGAAGACACCAACGCCATTATGGTGGACCGTTTTGTGGCCACCCCCATGTTCTACCCAGCGAACTATGGCTTCATCCCCAACACCTTGGCTGATGACGGCGATGCCCTAGATGTGTTAGTGGTCACACCTTACCCCGTTATGCCAAGCAGTGTGATTCGTTGCCGCCCCATTGGCATGCTTAACATGACCGATGAAGCTGGCGTGGACGTAAAGCTTATTGCTGTGCCTCACAGCAAACTCACCACCATCTATGATGATGTAAAAAGCTGCGATGACTTACCGCCTTTACTCATCAAACAAATCGAGCACTTTTTTGAAAACTACAAAGCGCTCGAACCCGGCAAATGGGTAAAAATTGATGGTTGGAGCGGCGCGGATGCAGCCCGCGAGGCCATTATTAAGGCCGCCGAAACCTTCGAGAAACAACAATAAAACCGCATAAAAGGCAACCGCTCGGTTGCCTTTTATATGGCCTCCATGTGTTGCTATTCCCAATAGAACAGGCAACAAAAAGGCCGCAAAAGGTGCAAAAGTAACGTTTCACTGTCACAATTCTCTGCATAAACACAGCGACCTTGTGATACTTTTACGACCTTCAGGATAGACGCGTGGCTAAAATTCTTGTGCTACATGGCCCAAACTTGAACTTGTTGGGCACTCGAGAGCCAGATACCTATGGGCACACCACCCTTGAGCAAATTTGCCATTCCCTTAAAGAACAGGCAGCCGCACAAGGGCACCAGCTTGAAAATTTTCAAAGCAATGGTGAGCAAGCCCTTATCGAGCGTATTCATCAAGCTCGAGAGGAAGAGGTGGACCACATTATTATTAATCCCGCCGCCTTCACCCACACCAGCGTGGCGTTGCGTGATGCCTTACTTGCGGTGGCCATTCCGTTTATCGAGGTGCATTTATCAAACACCTTACAACGAGAAGCTTTCCGCCATCACTCTTATTTTTCTGATATTGCGGAGGGCGTCATCATGGGGTTTGGTGCTCACAGCTATTATCTTGCCCTTGATGTGATTATTACTCGACTGGCAAAGCACTGACAGGAGATCAGTCATGGATATTCGTAAAGTAAAGAAGCTTATTGAGCTAGTGGAATCCTCTAGCATTGATGAGTTAGAAATTCGTGATGGTGAAGAAGCGGTGCGTATTACCCGCCACCGCCATGCACCAGCCACTGTGCAACAGGTGCAAACTGCCCCAGTGGCAGCCGTCCCCGCACCCGCTGCTGAACCCACAGAAAACGCACCGGCGGAAGCTCAGATTGAGGGTCACCAAGTGGTTTCGCCCATGGTGGGCACTTTCTATAGTGCGCCTTCTCCAAGTGCGCCTCCGTTTGTGGAGGTGGGTTCCACTGTGCAAGCCGGCGATGTGCTTTGCATTATTGAAGCCATGAAAATGATGAACCAAATTGAGGCGGATAAATCCGGCACCATTGCAGCCATTCTGGTGGAAAATGGTGAGCCCGTGGAATACGAACAGCCCCTCTTTATTATTAAGTAAAATTCATAGGCCTCCGGCAGGTATGACCATGATAAAAAAAGTGCTCATCGCCAACCGCGGTGAAATTGCTTTAAGAATCTTACGCGCTTGCAAAGAACTCGGTTTAGAAACAGTGGCAGTTTATTCAAAAGCTGATGCCGATCTCATGCATGTACGCCTTGCAGATGAAGCCGTATGTATTGGCCCCGCCAGTGCCACAGATTCCTATCTCAGCATTCCTGCCATTTTAAGCGCAGCCGAAGTAACCGGGGCAGATGCCATTCACCCAGGCTACGGCTTTTTAGCTGAAAATGCGGATTTTGCCGAATGCGTGGAAGGTTCTGGTTTTATTTTTGTAGGCCCTCGCGCTGAAACCATCCGCGTGATGGGGAACAAGGTGGCCGCCATTGACGCCATGCGTAAAGCGGGCATTCCCACTGTGCCTGGTTCAAACGGCCCCATTGGTGAGGATATGGATCAGATACGTGCCCTTGCCGAAGATATTGGGTTCCCCCTCATTGTAAAGGCAGCTGCGGGGGGTGGTGGCCGTGGTATGCGAGTCATTGAATCCATGGATGAACTCGCCCATGGCGTGGCCATGACCCGTAGCGAAGCGAAAAGCGCCTTTGGGGACGACACCCTCTATATGGAAAAGTTTTTACAACAACCACGCCACATTGAAATTCAAGTACTGGCTGATGGTCAGGGCAATGCCATTCATCTTGGGGATCGTGATTGCTCCTTACAACGCCGTCATCAAAAAGTGGTAGAAGAAGCACCTGCCCCTGGCATTCCTCAAGAGCTACGGGATCAAGTGGCACAGCGTTGTGTGGATGCTTGCTTAGAAATTAACTACCGCGGCGCCGGCACCTTTGAATTTTTATATGAAAACGGAGCTTTTTATTTTATTGAAATGAACACCCGTGTGCAGGTGGAACACCCCATTACTGAAATGATCACCGGCGTGGATATTGTTAAAGAACAATTATCCATTGCTGCAGGCAACCCCTTAAGCATCAAGCAAGAGGATGTCACCTTTTCGGGCCATGCCTTTGAAGTGCGCATAAATGCAGAACACCCTGAACATTTTACTCCTAGCCCAGGGTTAATCACTCGTTTCCACGCCCCAGGCGGCAATGGTGTTCGCGTGGATTCACACCTTTATAGCGGATACCGGGTGCCGCCTTTTTATGATTCCCTCGTGGGGAAAATTATCACTTGGGGTCCCAATCGCGATATTGCGTTTCGCCGCATGCAAAACGCCTTAGATGAAGTTCTCATTGAGGGCATCGAAAGCAACGTGGCTTTGCATCGCGATAAAATTTTTAAAGACCCAAGTTTTGCTAAGGGTGGGGTGGATATTCACCACTTTGCAAGCCGATTATTTGGCGACAATTCCTAATGAAAGAGGCGTGAATGGCTTGGTTACAACTACACTTCCCCTGTGAGCAATCCCAGGTGGAGCTCATCGAAGAAACCTTACTGGCCCTAGGGGCTTATTCTGTGAGTCTCACGGATGCCCGCGATGAGCCACTCTTTGAGCCACCGCCGGGCGCCACCCCCTTATGGCAACACATGGTGGTAACCGCCCTCTTCTCCGCGGACACCAATCGAGACGCCTTACTGCTTGAACTTACCGAACAGCTAGGCGCCTTACCCGAAGGAGTAGTGCTAGAAACCCTAGAGGATAAGCCCTGGGAACGCGCCTGGATGGATGATTTCCACCCCATGCAATTTGGTGAGCGTTTATGGATTGTGCCGAGCTGGTCCACACCACCAGACCCCACAGCAGTCAACTTACGCTTGGATCCAGGCCTTGCCTTTGGTACCGGCACCCATGAAACCACCTCCTTGTGCTTAACTTGGCTTGAGGGATTGGACCTTCACAATAAAACGGTGCTAGATTTTGGCTGTGGCTCAGGCGTGCTGGCCATTGCAGCCCTATTATTGGGGGCGAAGGAAGCCTACGCCTGCGATATTGACCCACAGGCATTGGTGGCCACTAAAGAAAATGCTCGCCTTAACCAGGTGGAAGACCGCTTACACTACATGGCCCCTGAGGAGTTGCCCGAGCAACAGTACGATGTGGTGGTGGCAAATATTTTGGCGGAACCCTTAATCGAATTGGCACCGCAATTGCTCAGCCATTGTCGCCCCCAAGGTGCCATTGGCTTATCAGGTATTCTGTTGGATCAAGCCAAGCAGGTTCGACAAGCCTACAGTGCAAATGCCACCTTAGCGCCCGATACCACCCTAGGCGAGTGGGTATTGATTCATGGCACACGCAATAATACGTGAGAGATTTCCTTGCTTTTCACCAAGATAATTGGATAAAACCAACACTTCGGGATACCACAAAGTAGTTTCAATATGGCTGCACTGTATAAAACACAATGTCCGCACTGCGCTGCAAAGTTTCGCATTAGCGATCAGCACCTTAAACAGGCCAAAGGGGCGGTGCGCTGTGGCAGCTGTATGTTGGTTTTCCAAGCCTCGGAACACCTCACCCCCACTCAAGCAGGAGCGGTGAAACCGCCCATTCGCCCATCGCAGCCAGCACCACCAGATTGGCAGCACCTAGATTTAAGCAATGCAGAAACCATCACCAAAACCACCGGCGCACCTACCACAGAGTTTGGTGATACCTTCCTAGACACTGATACGGAAAACGATGACTTTCTGTATCAGGAGAGCTTCGTCTCCCAAGATCACACAAATATTGATGACTCATGGGCTGAAGAACTCCTACGCGAGCTTAAAGAAGATACCTCCCCCGCTCTCACTCAGCACGATACAAACTTGCCTGAAGACACCTTAACTGAGGAAGAGGACACTCCACAAACCACTGAAGCGGCCTCTGATAGCGAGGAGGAAGCCCATGAGGAACCCGTGGAGGATTGGCTCAACGAAGGGCTATTAGATGAGCTATTAATGCCTGAGCCTGTTTCAGAGAGTGCCGCCACAGCCCCTACGGCCCCATTGTTCAGCAAGCCGGGCATTAATTGGGCACAACAAGTGAAGTGGGGAGTATTAACGCTGCTGCTGTTAGTGGTGTTAGGGGCACAGTATTTATACGTTAATTTCCATTCCTTAGCACGAAGCCCTGAGCATAGGCCTAAAATTGCCTTTCTCTGCGAGTATCTCGGCTGCCAATTGCCAAGCATGAGCAACTTGAATAGAATCCGCAGCCAGCACTTAGTGGTACGCACTCATCCTGAGTATGAAGATGCACTGCAAGTGGATGCCCTCATTTATAACCTGGCTGAATACGAACAACCCTTTCCTAACATTGGGTTGGAATTCAGCGATCAACAGGGGAATGTGGTGGCTAGCCGCTTGTTCACGCCTTCGGAGTACCTGTCAGGAAGCTTGAAAGAGGCAACCATGATGCCTCCCTCGGTTCCTGTACGTCTATCACTAACGCTCGAGAATCCTAGCAGCGATGCACACAACCATCGCATGCGTTTTTATTCGCCTGATGAACCTAATTCACCATAAACCATGCTCACTATAGGCCCTTACCGGCTCACTAATCAGTTAGCCCTTGCCCCTATGGCAGGCGTCACCGATCGCCCGTTTCGGCAGCTTTGCCGTCGCTTAGGGGCAGGCTTGGTGGTGGCTGAAATGGTCACCAGTGACATACGTCTGTGGGATTCCCAAAAATCCCGAACCCGGCTACCCCATGCCGATGAGCCTGGGCCCGTGTCGGTACAAATACTTGGGAATGATCCAGAACAAATGGCACAGGCGGCTCAGCAAAACGTGGCCATGGGCGCACACCTCATCGATATTAATATGGGGTGCCCTGCGAAAAAGGTGTGTAAAAAAGCGGCTGGATCTGCGTTAATGCGCGATGAAGCGTTAGTGGCAGATATTTTGGCTGCTGTGGTGGAAGCCACCTCAGCACCTGTAACCTTAAAGATTCGAACGGGTTGGTGCCCAGAAACGAAAAACGCTGTTCGCATTGCCGAACTGGCAGAAAAAACAGGCATTAAAGCCTTGGCAGTGCACGGTCGCACCCGCGCCTGCCGCTTTAATGGCAAGGCTGAGTACCAAACAATTACTGAAGTTTGTCAATCAGTTAGCATCCCTGTTTACGCCAATGGCGATATTGATTCCCCCTTTAAAGCAAGGGAGGTACTGGAATCCACCGGTGCGAATGGTATCATGATCGGCCGCGCCGCCCAGGGGAATCCGTGGATATTCCGCGATACAGCCTATTTTCTCGCCCACGATGCATTGCCCCAGGCACCGGGAGTTATGGAAGTGGCTGCTAATGTGAAGGCGCATCTTAGTGCCTTACATCAGCTTTACGGTGAAAACTCTGGTGTACGTATAGCCCGCAAACATATTGGCTGGTACACGCAGGCGCTTCCCGGAGGAAGCCACTTCCGCAAAGCATTCAACCAGCTACTAAGCGCTAGTGCACAGCACCAAGCCTTAGAGCATTATTTTAGTAACCTAAGCCTCACCACTGATACGCTTAACATAGGAAGTTATCGACAAGCGGATGCTGTCCTTCCGAAGCGTAAATCAGGGAAACGAGGCTTGGCCGCATAAACAGCACAGCCGCACGGATATTGATTAGCATGAACATTGCCGAAAGACGTAGACCTGCACCCACGTTAACTTTAACTCGAGCAGACCATCAAGAAACACTGCGCACCTGTGTGCATCGCTCTCTCCGAGAGTATTTTGAGAATCTCGAGGGCGAAGAACCTGTAAACAATCTATATAATATGGTTCTCGCTGAAATGGAAATTCCTTTGCTTGAAAAAATTCTTAAGCACACCCGCGGAAACCAAACCAAGGCCGCAGAAATCCTTGGATTAAACCGCGGTACGCTGAGAAAGAAACTCAAGCAATATGGCATGCTGTAATTTCAACAGCATAAAGGGCAGTCTAGCTGCCCTTTTCTTTTTTCAATACGGTCCACAAAGGTAGCCAGTTATGACCAACACAGTTCAACGGGCGTTAATCAGCGTTTCAGATAAAACCAACATTGTGGAGTTTGCCCAAGCCTTGGCAAAGCGCAATATTCAACTGCTTTCCACGGGCGGCACCTACAAGGCACTGCAAGACGCTGGGTTAGAGGTGCAAGAAGTTTCTGATTACACCGGCTTCCCAGAGATGATGGATGGCCGAGTGAAAACCCTCCACCCCAAGGTACACGGCGGTATTTTAGCCCGTCGTGGTGTGGATGATGCTGTGTTAAGTGAGCACAACATTAGCACCATTGATCTAGTGGTGGTGAACCTATACCCCTTTGAACACACTGTGGCTAACCCTAATTGCACCCTTGAGGACGCCATTGAAAACATTGATATTGGTGGCCCCACCATGGTACGTGCTGCGGCCAAAAACCATGCCCATGTGGGTATTGTCACTCAACCACAGGATTACGATGCGGTGATTGCCGAGCTCGATGCGAACCAAGGGCAGCTTAGCGCAAGCTTCCGCTTTGATTTAGCAGTTAAAGCCTTCGAGCACACCGCCGCTTATGATGCCGCCATTGCCAATTACTTCGGCCAACGCGTGGATAACGGTAGCGAAAACTATCCTCGCACACTTAACTTACATTTCGAGAAAGCCCAAGAGTTGCGTTACGGGGAAAACCCTCACCAATCCTCAGCTTTTTATCGTGAAGTGAACCCCCAAGAAGCCTCCATTGCCACGGCCACCCAACTGCAGGGTAAGGCGCTTTCCTATAACAATATTGCTGATACCGATGCCGCCTTGGAGTGTGTGAAGCAATTCGAAGCTCCCGCCTGCGTTATTGTGAAACATGCCAACCCCTGCGGCGTGGCAGTGGCAGAAAACATTACCACTGCGTATCAAAAAGCCTTTGCCACCGACCCTGAATCCGCCTTTGGTGGCATTATCGCCTTCAACCGCGAACTGGATGCTAGTACCGCTCAGGCCATTGTGGATCAACAGTTTGTGGAGGTGATTATTGCGCCTAGCGCCTCTTCACAGGCCCAAGAGATCATTGGCACCAAAAAGAATGTTCGCTTATTGGTGTGCGGCACCTGGGGCCCAAGCCAAAAAGCCTTTGATTACAAACGCGTTAACGGCGGCCTATTGGTGCAGGACCGAGATTTAGGCAACATAGGCCTGGAGGATTTAACCGTGGTAACCAAGCGGGCACCCTCTGAAGAAGAGCTACAGGATTTATTATTTGCTTGGCAAGTGGCTAAGTTTGTGAAATCCAATGCCATTGTATATGCCAAAGATGGACAAACCATTGGTGTGGGTGCCGGCCAAATGAGCCGCGTGAATTCGGCCCGAATCGCCATTATTAAGGCTGAACATGCGGGCCTCACCGTGCCTGGTTCAGCCATGGCATCCGATGCTTTCTTCCCCTTCCGCGATGGTATTGATAATGCCGCCGCTGCGGGTATCCGCTGTGTGATTCAGCCCGGTGGCTCCATTCGCGATGAAGAAGTGATCGCAGCCGCCGATGAAAACGATATGGCCATGGTCTTCACCGGTATGCGCCATTTCCGCCACTAACTTTACACAACGCTTAGCTAGGGTAAAAACATGAAGATTCTCATTATTGGAAGTGGTGGGCGTGAACACGCCCTTGCTTGGAAAATTGCGCAATCGGAGCGTGTTTCTCAAGTATTTGTGGCCCCAGGCAACGCAGGTACTGCACGAGAAGCCAAAGTACAAAACGTGGCCATTGATGTGCTTGATCTTGAGGCCTTAGTGAGCTTTGCCAAAAAAGAGGCTATTGATCTCAGTATTGTGGGGCCGGAAGCCCCTCTAGTGGCAGGTGTGGTGGATCGCTTCCAAGCCGCTGGGTTAGCTTGCTATGGGCCCACCCAAAAAGCTGCACAGCTCGAAGGCTCTAAAGCTTTCAGTAAGGATTTCCTTGCCCGCCATAAAATTCCCACCGCGGAATACGCCACATTTGATGATGAAGCAAACGCCTTGGCTTATGTTCGTGAAAAAGGCGCACCCATTGTGGTAAAAGCCGATGGCCTTGCCGCGGGTAAAGGCGTTATTGTGGCCATGACCTTGTCAGAAGCAGAGGAAGCCATCACGGATATGTTCTCAGGCAATCGTTTTGGCGATGCCGGCAGCCGTGTGGTGATTGAGGAATTCCTCACCGGAGAAGAGGCAAGCTTCATTGTAATGGTGGATGGGAAAAACGTATTGCCCATGGCCACCAGCCAAGATCACAAACGCATTGGCGACGCAGATACAGGCCCCAACACGGGCGGTATGGGAGCCTATTCCCCAGCACCTGTGGTCACCGAAGAGGTTTACCAACGCACCATGGAGCAGGTGATTATGCCCACCGTGAATGGCATGGCCGCTGATGGCATCCCTTACACCGGTTTCCTGTATGCAGGGTTGATGATTGATGAAGAGGGCCAGCCGAAGGTCATCGAGTTTAACTGCCGTTTTGGCGACCCAGAAACGCAACCCATTATTATGCGTTTGGAAAGTGATTTAGTGGAGCTTTGCCTCGCCGCCGTTGAAGGCAAACTCGATACTGTTACAGCCCAATGGGATCCTCGCCCTGCCTTAGGTGTGGTAATGGCTGCAGCCAATTACCCCGACACCCCTAAAACGGGCGATGTGATTAAGGGGCTTGATTCAGCAGATAGTGCTGATGTGAAAACCTTCCATGCGGGCACCACGCTAGAAAATGATAATGTCCTCACTAGCGGTGGGCGTGTACTTTGCGTCACTGCCCTTGGCGAAACGGTGAAAGCAGCGCAGCAAAAAGCCTACCAAGCCATTGATCATATTCATTGGGAGGGTTGCTATTTCCGCCGTGATATTGGATTCCGCGCCATTGAGCGTGAAGAGCAATAATAAAAGCGGGCCTAGCCCGCTTTTTTCTTGATGCTTAACAAGCCCAACCCCATGAAAAAAGGTACACTAGCTTCATGATTTTGTTGCTTATGAGGAGCAGCCATGTCCCTATCACAACGTCGTTTAAGCCCCATAGATCGCTTGTTAGCAAAAGCCGATAATGCCTTGCGCACCCTAACGCCCGGCGTTACCACGGGAGAAAGGCCCACCCCAGGCCCTGCCTCGCCTATTCATGATGAAGCTTCTAAGCGT
>CALEAR010000006.1 GCA_937943665.1 uncultured Alcanivoracaceae bacterium | reverse complement strand
CGTCTGCGTGCCGATGCTCGTTACCACCATGAGTTTGCCGATGATGGCATAGGCCATGAGCCCTATGGGGACGCACGGTTTCACCTAGGTATTTCTGTGCCTGTGGGTAAAACTCAGGTGAGGAAGGAAGAAAAGGTGATTACCGAGGTTCGTGAGGTGGTGGTGGAGCGTGAAGTGGTGGTAGAGAAACCAGCAGAGGTAAAGGCCTCGGAGGTGCTTCATGGTGTTAACTTTGAAGTGGGTTCTGCCAAGCTCACTGCCAATGCAAGAACTGTGTTAAATGAGGTAGCTGAACGTTTACAGTATCACTCTCATATTCGGGCTGAAATCGCTGGTCATACGGATTCCACAGGGCCGGATTCCCTGAATCAGCGGCTTTCTAAGGAGCGTGCAGAGGCGGTGAAGCAGTATCTTGTCGGACAAGGTGTGGAAGCAAGCCGATTAACAACAAAAGGTTATGGCGCCAGTGAGCCTGTAGCCCCCAATAACACTGCGCAAGGGCGTGAACAGAACCGTCGCATCGAAATACGCAGAATAGATGAATAAACCCTTCTAGAGAGCAAAAGCGCTGGGCTTAGGCTCAGCGCTTTTTTTACCTAAATTGGCAATTCTTATTCGGTTTGGCTATGGTTATGCTTCGCAAAAATCAGAAGCCCAATGAAATCAGAGGGTTATGTTTTTTTGAACTTAACGGAGGAACTTTTTTATGCGCCCTGTCACGGCTGATGCCGAAGCGCCAATAATGATCCCATCCCTTTATTCCACCCATAGCATCTTTCGTCCCACTTAAGTTCCCTTCGCTACTTTTTTAACTGTGGACTGCCCCTGAAAAGCGGGTAGGCGGAGCTTTTTTATTTGAAAAAAAGAGAAGAGTTATGGATATGGAGTTTTATCAATTTTCCACCCCTGTGGTGTTGATTATGCTAGCCGTGTTTTACGGCGGTACTTACCTCATGACCAAGCTGATCCGTAAGGAAGAAGAAAACACGGATGCTTACATGGTGGCAAACGAACGCTTAGGCATTGGTTTTGCCTCTTCCAGTATGACAGCCACTTGGATTTGGGCGGCTTCTTTCTATGCGGCTGCCACCTCAGGTTATAAATACGGTGTGTCGGGGCCTTTGCATTATGGGCTCTGGGGTGCCTTAATGATTTTGTTTATTTACCCCTTTGGACAGCGCTTCCGTAAGCTTGCTCCTAAGGCGCACACCTTGGGCGAGTTGATCCATGCGCGTCATGGCTCTTCCAGCCAGCTTATTTTGGCGGTTTCGAATATTTTAGGGAGCACCATTAGTTTAATGGTGAACTTTACTGCTGCCGGTGCCTTGGTGGCGGTGTTATCCCCTTTATCCTTCCAAACCGGTGTAATCATCGCGGGGGTGGGGGTGCTGAGCTATACCTTGTGGTCGGGCTTCCGCGCCGCTGTGTTCACTGATTTTGCTCAGCTAGTGGCATTAATGGCAGTGGCTGTGATTATTATTCCGGCGGTGTTGTTTGCCATGGGCGGGCCAGAAACCTTTGTGTCCGGTTTAGGGAGCTTAACCAGCGAACAGCAGAACTTCTTCTCCCGTGAAGCCATTTTAGAACAGGGAGCACCTTATTTCTTTGCGGTGCTAGCTTACGCCATTGGTAACCAAACCATTTCTCAGCGCTTGTTTGCGGTGGATGAAGCACATATTAAGCCCACCTTTATCACTGCCACTTTAGGTTACGGTGCCATTGTTATTGGATTAGGGATGATTGGTTTACTAGCCTTGGCTGCTGGCATCCAGCCCGTGGATGGGGATACGAACAACCTGATTCCACAAGTGGTTTCCACTTATCTTTCCCCAATTATGGTGGCCTTATTCTTTATTTTGGTGATTGGATCGCTTTCTTCCACAGCGGATTCTGACCTTTGTGCGCTATCAGCCATTGTAATGGCGGATGTATACGGTAAGAACATTGCTAAGGATAACCCCAACCCAGAGCGCATGCTGCTTATTGGCCGCATTACCATGATAGTGGCCACCATGGTGGGTATTGTTTTCGCTAGCTTTAAGCTGGATATTTTGGTGATGCTGGTGTTTGTGGGTGCACTGTGGGGCACCATCGTATTCCCTGTGATTGCGAGCGTGTTTTGGGACAAGGTCACCAACGCTGCTTTCACCTGGTCTGTGGTGATTGCCATGATTCTCTTCTGCGTGGTGCGTTTTGAGTTGGTGCCCATGACAGGAATCACGGCTTATGCCTTTGAAATTATTGGCGCCATTGGTGGTGCCGTGGTAGTGGGGCTAATGGCCTTTGGTTTCCTAGGTGTGCGCATGGGAGTGCTTGTGGCCATTGTGGGTGGTATTTTTGGCCTCTATGTGAGCATCGATTTTATGCGTGAATACACAGTGCTTCTTGCTTCGCTAACAGCCTTTGGCGTGAGCACCATTGTGTGCACTGTTATGAGCCTGTTGAGCACAGAGGAGCGTTTTGATTTCCGCTCCATTGGTGAAGAAGTACAAAGTTACGATAGTTAAGGAGAAGCAAATGGATGCCAAAACAGCATTTTATGCATTTTATATTTTAATGTGGCCTGCACTCACCTTAGGGGTGTTAGTGTACATTTGCCGTGCAGTTTGGAAAGATGCCAAGGCGGCGAAGGAGAATAACGAAGACCTCGTATAATCCAAAGGCACTGTAACAAAACCGGCTCCAACGTGGTTGGGGCCGGTTTTTTATTTGGAGTACGTCGCTTTTAGTAGTTACTCTAGTGAACGATACGAAAATATTGCTATCCCTCCTTTACGCCTCCTTTTTAGTGCAAGCGAAAAATAAAAAATATTACATTGATTATCTGTCTTTAGCGAAAAGCGAGTGTTTACTAACTTTTACGAAAAAAGACTTACTTTTTACTTTCTAAATGCGTCAGAGTTTAAGGATGAGTGTTATCTTTTATTGCTCTCTACAAAAAGTGTGTGGGTACTAACTACAATTCATCAGCCCATTACCAACAACAACACGAAAGGGACACAATCATGCCAATAAGAAAAGTTTCTCGTTATATATCCGTGAGTGCAGTGGCCTTGGGCTTGCCTGCGGCGGGCTTAGCAAGTATGGGCAACTTAGGTACCACCTATGGCGTTTTGCCTAGCGATCTGGCTTCGGCGCAAGCATTATCTGCATTTAATCATCAAGTCTCTGCTGTGTATTACAACCCCGCTGCCTTGGCGCAAGATGACCGTGGTGAGCTCACGGCTGGTTTATTGCATGCGGATCACAGCTTAAAGCTAAAAAGCCTTGGCGGTGAGGCGCCCATTAATAGCGGTGGCAAAACCATTCTCGATAAGCCTTCCCAACACCTGCTGTTAGGAATGAAAACCGATCTCACTTCCATGACGCAATTCGAACACCCTTTATATTTAGGGGTCATGATTGGCGTGGAGGAGTACGGTAACGAAATGATGGCCTTCGGCTCAAAAACCTCAGCCCAAGGGCAGTTTTTTGAATATGGCCGTCAGCCCTTGTTCTTGAACATTGGATTTGGCACCAAATTATGGCGCGGCATTGATGTGGGCGCCTCGTTGCGAGTGACCTTGCATGCGGAGGCGGAGCTTGATGCCACCACTGAACTAGATGGCGCCTCAAGTCATGAATCCATGAAGGTATCTGCTCAACCCTCCGTGAAGCCCATTGTTGGGGTTAGCATGGATTGGGGAGAAACGCTTTGCGCCACCGATAGTTGCTGGTTCGATGGTGTGGAAAGTGCCTTAACTTATCGGGATGAATCTAATACCCATACGGTGGTGGATTCCAATATTACCATTGATGGCATGTTGCCAGCTCCTGGCATGAACTTGCGAATTCTCACCCTCGATTCCTATCAGCCCTCCATCACCACCTTGTCCACACAATATAAGAGCAACCGTTGGCGTGTGGGTGGAGCAGTGGAATATCAGGCTTGGTCACGCTTGGATAAACAATTGAAAAAGGACACCATTGCAGGGCCCGCAGCTCAGGGTAATGGTGAGCGTCCCGCCCTTGGTTTTAAGGACATAGTAGTGCCCAGAATTGGGGGCGAATACCACATCACAGAGCACATTGCCCTCACCGGTGGTGTGGCCTACAGCAAGGCGCCGATTAAATCCCGAGGTTCCTTAGATATGAACCTAGTGGATAGCGATAAGGTGATAGTGGGCTTAGGCGTTTCTGCTGAATACCCTAAAACCCGTTTCTTTTCCTTCCCCGTTCGTTTTGATTTGGGTTACCAGTATCACAACCTCCAAAACAAAACATTTGATCTATACAGCTCGCGCTATGAGCAAGGCTTAAAGCCTTATGAAACCGTGAAAGCCTCCGGTGATGTGCATGTGGTAGCTGGCTCCATGACGCTCAAATTCTAAGAGGTGGAAAATGCGATACGTCATAACATTAATAATAACCGTTGTGTTTTTGAGTGCCTGCGGTGGTAGCAGCCACGAAACCAGTTCAGCAAGTGCAGAAAAACAGTGGCAAGAAAGCGGGGTGATTTACAGTTATCCTGCCCATGGGCAAAGCAATGTATCGGTGAAAACCCCGGTGGTATTGCGCTTTTCTGACCCTGTGGATGAAGCCGTATCCGGTGAGGATGTGAAGCTCAGTTGCCAAGGCGATGCCTGCGATGAAGTGGCGTGGGCTTCTTATAGCTTGGTGGATAACAATAAAGGCCTAGTGCTTACACCGGCGCAACCTTTGGCACCCAATCGAAAATACTGCTTAGCGGCCACAGGCAATGTGAATTTACCCAGTGAGCTATGCTTTGAAACCGCCTTGGCCACCACCTCTGGCAGTTTGCTAGAAAGGGGGGCAGACAATGAATTTTCCTTGTTGAGCACCTTCCCCGATATGATGGGTAACCAAGAGCCCGTGGTGGATTTTAGTAACTTTCGTTTACGTTTTAGCCAACCCTTGGATAGCCGCGCCATTGAATATGGTAAAGAGGTGGCCTTAAGCACCGCAGAGGGTGAGTTGGTGGATGCCACCTTATTAGTGAAACAGCACCTAATTACGGTGGCGCCCAAGGCAAGCCTAAAGGCTGGTGAAGAGTATGTGCTAACCCTCGATCAGCTGCCGAGCCGTTTTGGTGGCACCTTGAGTGAATCTTTATCTTTTACTCCTCAAGACACACAACCACGCAGTATTTTGGTGCAAGATACGGTGAAAGCCAGTGAGGCGGAAACTCCCTGTGCAGTGGAGGCAGATCCCAAAACCTCACCGCTTACAGGAGGAGCGTTAAATTGTGTACCGTTGCAATCCGTGTTGTTAGGGGAGGATGATGCCACCATGCAACAAGGGGATATATTTGCGGAGCTGGCGTATTTGCCGAAGTTCCCCAAGGTATCTCCCTTGCGAATTCCCCGGGGTAGCCTGCTCACCGGCACCACGATTGATGTGAAAATTGCTGGTGCAGTGGAGGCCGCCACCGATGGTTCCATGAGCACGGGTGATGTTTCTGTTTCCTTCATTTCCGATGCAGTGGGGTACATTTATCCGAACCCCTATAGCTCGGCTTCTGATGCACCACGTCAGGTGCGTTTGTTCATGGATGTGGCCATGACCGCAGAAAATCCGAAGCCCAACGGGGCGCTTAGTCAGGATCTTTTGCATGTGGAATTGGTGGGCATGGCCAGTTTAGATGGCAAGCAGTTGGAAATTGATGCTGTGGGAATCGTGGAGCCCGAGGTGCTTGGAGCGGAAGTGGCCTTTGGCCTCTTAAGCTTCCAAATGAAATCCTACAAGGCGGCGGATCAGGAAATGCGTATTTCCCAGGCTCGCACCACGGGTATCAAGCCAGAGTTGCAATCCGTTTACCCCTTGGTGAAAAAGGGTGAGAAAGCTAATGCCATTAAGCCTTCCGATGCCATCACCTTTAACTACAATGCGCCTCTTGATCCCACTTCTGTGGTACCGGGGCATTCTGTTTTCATTACAGAGAATGGCACCGATATTACCCATGAAGTAAAGGTGCACGTGGATGGCGCTAGTATAGTGCTAACCCCTAATACCCCTTGGAAGAGCGATGCTGCGTATGCGGTGGAACTGACTGAACAGGTAACGGGCTTGCCTGTGCCCACCATGAAAAAAAGCGGCGGTATTGAAGAAGGAGTGCATTACTTTTTTGTGGATGAAACGGATCCACAAGCCCAAGGGCAGCCCATTGAAAGAGTGGAGCATGAGTTTAAAACCCCCGTGTTCCATGAGGAGGGGCTAGCTTATGCCGGACATGTGGAAGCCAGTGAAGCCCCTAGTATATTTAAGAACCCTGTGGTTCTCACGGCTTATCCTGGGTTCCCCTGTGCCATGACGTGGAATGATGAAGGCGGTGTGTGCTTAGGCGATGAAGGGAAAAACAACCCACCATTAATGTTGCCACGACAAAAGGTACCCGCGAATCGTCATCTGCGACTTACCTTTTCGAAACCTATGCAAACGCTTCCTGAAGGTGCCTTTAGGGTGGAGGATGAAGCGGGCAATACGGTGGAGGGTGAGCTTGTGCAAACTGCCACCACATTAGAGTTTATCCCCCATAAGCCGTGGCAGGATGGAAAGCGTTATCGCTATTACCTGCACAGCGGCGATTGCGCCAATGGCCCGTGCAGTGTTACAGAGCAACCTTTAATTACCGCACCGCTGAAGGGTGTCTCCGCTGAGGCGAGGGCAGATATGGTGGTGGAATTTGAAGGTGCTCCCGCTAGCAACAATGTACTACTATCATTGCGTAATACTCCCACAGCGGATACAGCGGCGGCACTGACTTACTATGAGGCCATGAACTCCCATGTGGAGGCTTTGCTTGCGGCAGAGAAGCCCATTCCGAACTCCACCAAGCTTGAAGTGGATGGTTGGGGAGGTGTTCTTACTCAAGCAAGGGTGGGTTGTGCCAGTGGCGATTGTCCAGCGCAATCTTTTATCCACTTGGTGGGTAACCTAGATGTGGAAATATTTGGTAAAGCACAATATGTGTGTCCCTATGTGGATAATGAAGGTAACCCTGAGGAGGCCTACTGCACTAAGAACGCGGAAGGGGAAGAAGCTTTAGCCGTGGGTATTTATCCTAGCGCTATTATGGTGGGTTCCGCTGATGTGTTTGCTGAGGCCACCGCCTTAATTAAGCTGCCTGCCCCCACGGGAGCTCAGGTGATGCGTATGCATCCAGGGCCCAAATTCCCCGCCCAAGATGAGAAGTATGGCTTAGGGAATAACCCACTGTTTCAGGATAACCCCAATGGGTTAATTCCAGGGTGGATCCGCAGCACCAAAGATGGCCCCGTGTTTGAAACACGAGTGAACCTGTACATGGATGCACCCAACCTCGAAGTACCATTAAATGGTAAGCATAATCTGCAAAACTATCCTCTAGCGCTGAACTTAAGAGGAGCCGTGGAGTTTTCTGAGGATGGTCGCATGCATATCCATCAAATGAACCTCAACTCACAGGGTATTACTGTGAAACTTAGTGAGCTGCTTGGGCTGATTGGTAGTGATATTAAGCTCAAGATCCCTGAAGCAGGCGCTTATTTAACCTATGAAAGTGAACCGGTGAAATAAGAGAGGCGTTGGTGGTTGGCGGGAGCTAGGCTCCCGCTTTTTTTTGTTCGCAGCACAAAAAAACATAGGCATTATAATGGGGCTTTTATGAATAATAATACTGATGAGGAGCTGCATGCCTATTATTTTAATTACGTTAGCGGCCGTAATGTTCGGCCTTTACAACGTTTTTATTAAGTTATCTTCTAGCCACATTAATGCCGTGCTTGGCGCTGTGGTGCTTCAATTTGTGGCCGCTTTTATCGGATTAGCGTTGTTAATTTATCAACAAACAGGAAGTTCGGAGCCCATTGTCTATAACCGAATAGGGATCGCTTTAGCCGTGGGGGCTGGGGTAGCCATTGGATTGGTGGAAATTTTAACCTTTGTGATTTTTGGCCGCGGTGTGCCTGTGGCGGTGGGTAACCCCTTGATTGTGGGAGGCTCCCTCATTGTTACCACATTAGTGGGAGTGGTTTTATTGAGGGAGGGGGCAAGCGCGCTGCAATTATTAGCGGTGGCCATGATTATTGTGGGAGTATTCACTTTGGCCTGGGAAGCAGCTTAGCAATTATATCTAATGCTAATATAGGCGATAGCTAAAGCTTTATTGTTTTGATGTTACTATTGTGTTTTTCTATAACCTTAGAATACTGTTACGGCATGACTTTTGTCATTGGGGTGCCGCCAGCAGTGTGGTTGACTATCTAGCTCACTATTTTTGAGGGACATATCATGTTGAAGCGCTATTTTTCATTAGGCAGCTCTGCTGCGTTGGCCGCAGGCCTATTGTTAAGTGGTGTGGCCAATGCTGATGCTGATGCATTGCGCGATCGCGCTAAGGCCATGTTTAAGCCTGTGCCCACCGTGGAAGAAATGATCGAGGAGCACAAGCTAAATGAAGATCAAATCGAACTTGGCCGCATGCTTTTCTTTGAGCCACGTTTATCGAAAAGCCATATCATTACTTGTAACACCTGTCATAGCTTAGGCACAGGTGGTGCGGATAACGTACCTACCTCCATTGGTCATGGTTGGAATGCAGGTCCCCGTAACTCCCCCACAGTATTGAATGCTGTGTTTAATGCTAAGCAGTTCTGGGATGGCCGCGCTGAGGATTTACAAGAGCAGGCAGAAGGTCCCATTCAGGCGGATGTGGAAATGAACGCCACACCTGAAATGGTGGAGAAGGTGCTTAACAGCATTCCAGAGTATAAGGAGCTTTTTGCTAAGGCCTTTGCTGATGATAAAGACCCTGTGACCTTCAAGAATGCCACTGAAGCCATTGGTGTATTCGAGAAAACCTTGGTGACCCCAAACGCACCTTTCGATAAGTTCTTAAACGGTGAAGACACATTGAATGAAGAAGAGCAAAAAGGGTTGGCGCTCTTCATGGATAAGGGCTGCACAGCGTGCCACAGTGGTGTGAACTTGGGTGGCCAAAACTTCTTTAAGTTTGGTCAAGTACAAGCCCCCGATGAAAAAGTGCGTCCTGAAAGCGATAAAGGTTTGGCGGATCTTACTGGAGATGAAAGCCAAGAATACTTTTTCCGCGCCAGCCCCTTACGTAACATTGCGCTCACTGCGCCTTACTTCCACAGTGGAACCGTTTGGAGCCTTGAGGAAGCAGTGGACATTATGGCGAAGTCCCAGCTCGGCCAAACCCTAGAAAAGGATGAAATCAGTGCTATTGTGGCTTTCTTGAACACCTTAACGGGTGATCAGCCTGAGGTGGAATACCCCATTTTGCCTCCGAGCACTGCAGACACCCCCAAGCCTGATAGCAACTAAGATTGGGCAGTAAAAAGGCCGCTTTAAGCGGCCTTTTTTGTGCTTGCGATTTATCGATCAATGCGCTTGTATTTTGGGCGGCGAGGCTGTAGCGCATCCTCACCGAGCTTTTCGCGGCGGAATGCCTCGTACTCGGTGTAGCTGCCCTCAAAAAACTCCACTTCAGAGTTGCCTTCAAAGGCTAAAATATGGGTGGCTACACGGTCTAAGAACCAGCGGTCGTGAGAAATCACAATGGCGCAGCCAGGGAAGGCTAATAAGGCTTCCTCTAACGCACGTAAGGTTTCCACATCCAAATCGTTGGTGGGTTCGTCAAGCAGTAGCACGTTAGCGCCTTGCTTAAGCAATTTGGCTAGGTGCAGGCGGTTGCGTTCTCCACCAGAGAGTTGATTCACAAATTTCTGTTGATCGCTGCCTTTGAAGTTGAAACGCCCCAAGTAAGCGCGGGAAGGCACTTCATAATTGCCTACCTTGAGGATATCGTTCCCTTCAGAGACTTCTTCCCAAACGGTTTTATTGCCATCTAGGTCTTCACGACTTTGATCCACATAGGCCAACTGAACGGTTTCGCCAATTTCAATGGTGCCGCTGCTAGGTTCTTGCTCCCCTGTGAGCATACGGAATAGAGTGGTTTTACCGGCACCGTTTGGCCCGATGACCCCCACAATGGCACCACGGGGGATATTGAACGTGAGATCTTCATACAGCACGCGCTCATCAAAGTGCTTGCTAACCCCCTTGA
>CALEAR010000005.1 GCA_937943665.1 uncultured Alcanivoracaceae bacterium | reverse complement strand
ACCGGCCACAAAACCATGATACTGCGTTACCATGTGCTCGAACAGTTCCGTTAGCCCCATGGAAGGTAAAATAGTGGCACCGGCTAGCCCATGGGCAATCCGCTTTGCCCGCTGCAACTCCGCCTCATTGCCATGGGGTAAGAATAGCTGCCACCCCTGCGCATCTAACCGTTGGGCTAACTCCCGCCAATGGGCTTCAGGCCAGTGTTTATTAGGCCAAGTGGTGCCGTGGCACAACAATATTTTAGGCGAGGCACTTGGCTCCTTCGGTGCCACTTGTAATCCGTAAGTTGGCACAGGGCGTTGCAACTCATAGCCAAGGGCTCGAGCAAACAGCTGCCGATACCGGTAAATGGCATGCTGCTCCCAAGGCACTGCAACCTTATGGTGCAACACCCTACTTGAAAGTGGCTCACGCGCACTTGGACCATCAAACCCCCATTTTTCTCCTCGGGCTAAACGCGTTATAAAGGCACTTTTCAGCAGGCCTTGGGCATCAATGACCACTTGGTAAGATTCTTGGATAAGTTGCTGTTTGAATTGCCGCCAAGTCCCTGAACAAAGGGTATGCATGGGTTGTTTGCGCCACTGTCGTAATGCGGCGGGGATCACACGTTGAACGGCGGGATGGTGCTGCACTAACGCTGCATAATCAGGTTCCACCACCCAATGGATGGCAAGGTGCGGAATAGCTGCCGCCGCCTCAGAGACGGCGGGCAAGGTATGAAGCACATCACCCATGGAAGACATTTTCACTAGTAACACCTTCATGATAACGCTTCCTTGGGTGATAAGAAGGGAGAGTTACTTCACATAAGTGAGCCAGTGCTCATACTCGGGGCGCTTACCGCGCACCACATCAAAGTAGAGATCCTGCAAAGCTGTGGTAATGGGGCCACGGCGGCCTTCACCAATAATGCGGCCATCAAGCTCGCGAATGGGTGTTACCTCAGCGGCGGTACCGGTGAAGAAGGCTTCATCACAAATATACACTTCATCACGGGTAATACGCTTTTCCACCACTTTGTAGCCTTGGTCCTCAGCGATCTGGATCAAGGTGCGGCGAGTAATACCATCTAAGCAGGAGGTGAGCTCAGGGGTGTAAATCACACCATCGCGAACGATAAAGATATTCTCACCACTACCTTCAGCCACGTAGCCTTCTGGATCCAACAACAGCGCTTCATCTGCACCCGCAGCAAGGGCTTCGTTAAGCGCTAGCATGGAGTTAATGTAGTTTCCGTTGGCCTTGGCTTTGCACATGGCAATATTCACGTGGTGACGGGTAAAAGAGCTAGTACGCACCTTAATGCCTTGCTCTAACGCCTCAGGGGACATATAAGAGGGCCACTCCCAAGCTGCCACCACCACGCGTGTGGTTAAGCCTGTGGCACGCAAACCCATGGCTTCGCTACCGTAAAACACCATGGGGCGCAAATAAGCGTGGGGAAGATTATTTTCCTTCACCGCATCAATTTGCGCTTGGTTAATTTCTTCCTTAGTGAAGGGCATCTTCATCTGCATAATGTGCGCAGAGTTGAATAAACGATCTGTGTGCTCTTGCAAGCGAAAAATAGCGGGGCCTTGATCAGTTTCGTAGGCACGCACACCCTCAAATACGCCCATGCCATAGTGTAATGTGTGAGTTAATACGTGCACATTGGCCTCACGCCAAGGCACCATTTTACCGTCTAACCAAATAAAACCATCACGATCAGCCATAG
>CALEAR010000004.1 GCA_937943665.1 uncultured Alcanivoracaceae bacterium | reverse complement strand
TTTTATTATTACCCGGTGATGGCATTGGACCCGAGATCACCACTGAAGCAGAAAAGGTGTTGCAAGCTGCCATCCAACGTTTTGATTTATCCATTACCACGGACACCGCCTTGGTGGGGGGCGCTGCTTATGATGCCACAGGGGAGCCCTTGCCCGAGGAAACATTAGCTAAAGCCAAGGAAGCAGATGCTATTTTGTTTGGTGCCATTGGGGGCCCCAAGTGGGATACCATCGAACGCGCCAAGCGCCCAGAGCGTGGGTTGCTAAAACTGCGTTCCTCCTTAGAGTTATTTGCAAACTTGCGCCCAGCCATGCTGTTTCCGCAGTTGGCTAGCGCTTCTAGCCTCAAGCCAGAGGTGGTGAGTGGATTAGATATTTTAATTGTACGAGAACTCACCGGTGGCATTTACTTTGGTGAACCCCGCGGCTTGCGTGAAGACAACGGTGAGCGTGTGGGCTTTAACACCATGGTGTACAGTGAAAGTGAAATTCGCCGCATCGCCAAAGTGGCCTTTGAGCTCGCTCAGGCACGTAATAAAAAGTTGTGCTCTGTGGATAAAGCCAATGTGCTTGAGGTGACTGAACTCTGGAAAGAGGTGGTGAATGAAGTGGCGAAGGACTATCCTGAGGTGGAAGTCTCGCATATGTACGTGGATAATGCGGCCATGCAGTTGGTGAGAGCTCCCAAACAGTTTGATGTGGTGGTCACGGGTAACTTGTTCGGTGATATTCTCTCTGATGAAGCAGCCATGCTCACAGGTTCCATTGGTATGCTGCCTTCGGCGTCCTTAGATGTGAACCGCAAGGGTTTGTACGAACCGTGCCACGGCTCAGCGCCAGATATTGCTGGCCAAAACTTGGCGAATCCACTAGCGGCTATTTTGTCGCTCGCCATGTTGATGCGATATAGCTTAGACCGTGCCGATGTGGCCGAAGCTATTGAAAAAGCTGTGGAAGATGTGCTTGAGCAGGGGTTGCGAACCCCAGATATTTACACAGAGGGCACCACAAAAGTGGGATGTGATGCCATGGGTGATGCCGTGGTGGCAGCGCTTAGCCAGTAGCATTACCACACAGTGAGTTTTGAGCGGGCAGCCGGTGGCTGCCCAACATTCATCCTAAGCATTAGGAGATTACAGGTGAAAAGAGTAGGATTTGTAGGTTGGAGAGGTATGGTGGGCTCCGTATTAATGGAGCGTATGCGTCAGGAATCTGATTTTGCTGATATTGAGCCCATTTTCTTCACCACCTCTCAAGTGGGCCAGGCCGCTCCCGATGTGGGTAAAGATGTGCCTGCTTTGCAAGATGCTCATGATATTGAAATCCTCAAAACCTTAGATGTGGTAGTAACGTGCCAGGGCGGCGATTACACCAAAGCGGTGTACCCTGAACTGCGCAAATCTGGCTGGGAAGGCTATTGGATTGATGCGGCCTCAGCGTTGCGTATGGAAAAGAGCTCTGTCATTGTGCTTGATCCAGTTAACCGCCATGTGATTGATGAGGCCTTGCACAAGGGTGTAAAAGATTTTGTGGGAGGTAACTGCACCGTTAGTTTGATGCTAATGGGCTTGGGCGGTTTGTTTAATGAAGATTTGGTGGAGTGGGGCTCTGCACAAACTTATCAAGCTGCCTCAGGTGCAGGCGCGCAAAACATGCGTGAGCTGATTGCTCAAATGGGCAAGATTCACACAGAAGCAAAAACCTTACTTGATGACCCTGCAAGCGCCATTTTAGATATTGATCGTGTAGTGGCGGATACCATGCGCAGCGATGCCTTGCCAAAAGAGCACTTTGGCCACGCTTTGGCAGGCAGCTTATTACCTTGGATTGATACCCAATTAGAAAACGGTCAGAGCCGCGAAGAGTGGAAGGCCCAAGCAGAATCTAACAAGCTGCTAGGTCGTGAAGACAACCCCATTCCCTTGGATGGCACTTGTGTAAGAATTGGCGCTATGCGCTCCCATAGCCAGGCGCTGCTATTAAAACTAAAAAAAGATGTGCCCTTGGATGAAATTGAGGATATTATCGGCTCCGCCAATGACTGGGTGAAAGTGGTTCCTAATGAGCGTGAAATCACCATGCAAGAACTGACCCCCACGGCTGTTACTGGCACATTAACCATTCCGGTGGGGCGTTTGCGCAAATTATCCATGGGTCCTGAGTATCTCAATGCCTTTACGGTGGGGGATCAGCTCCTATGGGGTGCGGCAGAACCCCTACGTCGTATGTTGCGTATTTTGTTGGAGTCCTAATGGCAGCTAAACCACGTATTGCCATTGTGGGTGCCACAGGATTGGTGGGTACCTCGTTGATTGAACTCATCAACGAGGGCCACCTGCCTGTTTCCGAGGTGCATTTGCTGGCGTCCATGAATTCAGCCGGTGAGCGTTTATCGGTGTTAGATAGGCACCAACGAGTGGAATTGCTCGATCAGTTTGATTTTGAACAGGTGGATATTGCCTTTTTTGCGGTGCCCGAAGAGGTGGCTGCTCAAGTGATCCCTAAAGCCATCGATGCGGGGGCGCGAGTGCTTGATGCTAGCAGTGCCTATGTGGCAGATACCTCTGTGCCTTTACTAGCGCAATTGGCGGAAACCTCTCACGCCTCCTTTCATGAGTTACCTTCCTTAGCTGCCATGCCCACACCGGCTGCATTAACCATGGCAAAAGTGCTTAAACCCTTGCACGACGCTGCGCAAGTGGTGCAGGTGCAAGCCACTGTGTGTGAATCTGCTAGCCACTTTGGCCAAAAGGGCGTAGAGAATCTAGCGCAACAGGCAGTGAAGCTATTAAGCGGCCAAGAGAATACAGCGAAGCCTAAATTGGCCTTTAATTTGTTAGGTCAAGTGGGAGAAACGCAATCCAATGGGCATACTCGTTATGAGCTTGTGAGTGCCTTGCAGGTATTGCGCCTGTTAGGGCAAACCCATTTGGGAATTAATATTACCGCTGTTCAGGCCCCTGTGTTTCATGGCCAAATGATTTCTTTATACGTTACCACTGCACGTCATTTGCCAGTGGAGGAAGCGGAGCAGCTGCTCTTAGAAGCCGGCATGACGGTGAGTGTTACCGCAGAGGGGTCCACACTCACCCATGGTGTGGGTAAAAATCACATGGCTGTTACTCGTCTACGCTCAGATATGGCCACACAAAATGGGTTAAATGTGACAATTATTAGCGATCCGCTTCGCGTGGGTGTGGCAATGAATATGCTTCATATAGCAAAAAACTGGCTTGAAATTGCAGAAATGTAACCTAAACGGTTGTTATGTGACCTAGTTTCTAGGTATCTTCTCGTATAAGTAGGCATAATTGGCCAGTTAATTTAATTTCATTTATTGCTGGGGCAAAGAGTGAAGGGTCATCAAAAGATTAGTTTGCACAAAAGTCACCATAAGAATAAGGGTTTGAGCATGTTGCGAAAACTGGGTTATGGCGTTGCCACCTTGGCCATTACAGTGCCAAGTGCGGTATGGGCGTTGAGTGTGGAAGATTACACACTTAATTCATATTTAAGCCAACCACTCGACTTAGAAATTAAACTCTCAGAACTCCAGGGGCTAAGCAAGGATGACATTCGTATTCGATTAGCAGCGCCAGAGGAGTTTGAAGCTGCGGGTATTGAGTACGATGTGCTACACAATAGCCTGGAATTTGATGTGGATGTGGCTGGGGATGGCACTGGCACCGTGCGGGTGACGAGCAAACAGCCTTTGAATGAGCCCTTCATCAGCTTTTTGGTGGAATATAAGTGGCCCTCTGGGCGTTTAATGCGGGAATATAACCTGCTATTGGATCCACCTTCTTACCGTGCTGAAAGCACTGCTGCAGAGCGAGCAACCCCTGCAAGAGATTCAGCACCAAAGCAAACGGCTGCAGCGCCCACGCAACAGCGCCAAACTCCATCTTCAACTCGCCAAGGTGAAGGTGGCGCCGAGCACCGTGTTTCCAGTAATGAAACCTTATGGGATATTGCGGCTCGCCACCGTTCGGATTCTAGTGTCTCTGTACAGCAAATGATGGTGGCCATTCAGGAACTTAACCCTGATGCCTTTATTAACGGCAATATTAACTTAGTAAGAGAAGGGGCGATTTTACGCCTTCCTTCTGAAAGCCAGGTGCGGAATATTACCACCCGTGAGGCCATGTCTGAGGTGGCTGCACAAAACCGCCAGTGGCAGCAAATGCTAGAAAGCCGTGGCTTGGCTCCAGAGCCCACTGCTAAGCCCTTGGATGGTAGGGAGGAAGACGTTGCCACCTCTGAAGAGCGTGCTGGGAGCAGTGAAGAATCTGGCCGAGTAACCTTGGTGGCCGCTGATGAAGCTCTCACCACTCGAGATGATGAAAGTGCCAAGGGCGCTGATTCCACCGCCTTGAGCGAAGATATTTCCCGCTTAGAGCGCGAAAACGCGGAGTTGGCTGATCGTCTTCAGGAACTTGAGGAGCAGCTTAGCCTATCCGAAGAGCTTTTAACCTTGCGCAGCCAACAAATTGCTGAGTTAGAGGAAAAGTTACGCGCTTTAAATGCGGATTCAGAGGATGCCTTAGACGATGAGTTTTTGGCAGCCATCGAAGAGCTCGAAGCAGAGCAGGCCGCTATGCAGGAGCTTCAAGAGGAAGCACCGGTGGTGATTGAAGCCTTAGAGGAGGATGCCTCTGAAGAGCAAGAGGCCGCCGAGGATGCTGAGTCTGAAGAAGCGGAAGAAGACGCCGCAGAGGCGCAGGGCAGTGCTGATGAGGAGGCTCAAGCGGATGGTGAAACAGAAGAGCCGGTAACAGAGGAAGAGGCCTCTGAGGCGGAGGAAGCAGCTTCAGAAGAAAGCGCTGAAGAAGCAAAAGAGGAGGCTACTCCCTTAACACCAGTGGTGGATCCTGAGCCCTATGAAGAGCCAAGCTTTTTCGCCACCCTGTTAGAAAATACCACCTTAGTTTTCGGTGTCATTATTCTACTTTTATTGGCTTTGGCACTATTAGTGGTGCGTTCCATTAAAGGACGTAAGGATGATGAAGACGAAGAGGTGAGCACAGAGGCCGATGATGAGCCCATTATTGATCCTTTTCAATTAGATGAAGAGGCCTCTGAGCCCACAGTGGAAGAGCTTGCCGCCGATGCACAGCACTTAATTGATAATGAACAATACGAAGCCGCAGTGCCGGTGTTGCGCAACGCGATCAATCAAGATCCAAGCCAAACCCAGTTACGCAAAAACTTGCTGTTGGCCTTGTGGAAGAGCAATGAAAATGCTTTCCAGCAGGAAGTGGTGGCGGTTCGTGGCACTAATGAAGAATTAGATGCCTACATTGCCGAGTTAGAGCAAGGTGATACCGCTGAAGACATCTTTTCTCTTGATGATTTAGAGAGCGATCTGAAGCAAGGTGATGAGGTTTTTGCCACAGATGCTTCTGCAGAAGACCGCTTTGAGGTGGATGAAGGGGAAGATTTCCTTTTCGATGAAAGCACAGAAAATGAGCTTCAGGCTGCCACAGAGGAGGATCTTTTCGAAGAGTTTGACTTCTCCTTTGATGAAGAAACAAAAGAAAGCGATGACTTTGCCTTTGAGAGTGATGACACGGATCTTAGCCAGTTGTCTTTAGATGATACTGAGGAAGACACGAGCGCGCTTGAGGATTTCTCCTTCGATTCGGAGTTGAGCTTAACCACAGAGGAGGAGGAACTTCCCACACTAGCCATGGATGAGGAAGGCGAGGCCTCGGATTTTTCCCTTGATGAAGACTTGGAGCCCGTGTCCTTAGATGAGTTGTCGCTCGATGATGCCTCCTCTGAGGATGACTTCTTTGTTGAGAGCGAAGAAGTCTCTTTGGATTTAAGTGAGCTTTCTGAAGAAGCGCCCACTCTTGAAGAAGATGTGGCACTTGAAGAGGCCTCTTTAGCAGATACCATGGGGGATGATCTGGATCTTAGCGAGCTTTCTTTTGAAGATGCTGGAGAGGATGCATTATCCCTGGATGATGCCACCACCTCTGATGAAGAAAGTGAGGATGTGGATGCATTATTGGCGGAGCTTGAGGGCTTTGAATCACCCTTAAGTGAAGAGGAGTTATCTTCTGAGCTTGAGCGTGAACTGGAACAGCTTGGTCAGCAAACAGAGTTAACTGAGCCCTCGGAAGAGGCAACGCCAGAGCCCGAAACCTCTGAGGCTGAAAAGGAGGCCACAGATACTGCTGCGGACGAAGAATCGTTGGCCACGGCAGCGTTAGTGGATGCTGAAGATGAGGGTGACCCTGTGGCCACTCGCTTAAATTTAGCGCGAGCTTTCCTCGATATGGGGGATGAAGATATTGCACGCGAAACCCTAATGGAGGTCATTGCCGAGGGTAACGAAGAGCAAAAAGCCACAGCACAAGCCTTACTTGATGAACTCAACGCCTAGGCTTGAGATGTTGGCTAAGAAGAGGCGAGCCTGAGGGTTCGCCTTTTTCTTTTGGACATAAAGAGGGCATAAGGTTGCAACGTTTTGCACTTGGCATTCAGTATGTGGGAACCGCCTACCATGGTTGGCAGCGTCAGCAAGAGGGAGTGCGCACATTACAATCCACCTTGGAAGAAGCGCTTTCAACTGTAGCTAACGAACCCGTTGAATTGGTGGCCGCAGGGCGTACCGACAAAGGAGTGCATGCCATTGAACAGGTGGCACACTTTGAAACCCATGCCCAGCGCACCCCCTATAATTGGTTACGGGGTCTTAATGCTCTCACGCCAGAGGATATTAGCGTTACTTGGGTGCAGCCCATGCCGTCGGCGTTTCATGCACGTTTTAGTGCCCAAGGTAGAACATATCGCTATTTGTTAAGTTTCGGCACAGTAAAACCAGCCTTACTGATGCATCGGGCGGCTTGGATATATGGGGAACTTGCTTTGGCACCCATGCAAGAGGCCGCTAAGTTATTATTAGGCACCCATGATTTCAGTGCCTTTCGAGCAGCGGATTGCCAAGCGAAAAGCCCCGTGAAAACCCTACGTCGTCTTACCGTGCATCAGCATAAAAATGTGATGGTGTTTGAAGCCTATGCAGATGGCTTTTTGATGCACATGGTGCGCAATTTAGTGGGGGCCCTTGTGGCAGTGGGGCGTGGTGAAAAACCGGTGGAGTGGGTGGCGGATGTACTAGCCAGTGGCGATCGACGCCACCAGGGAGTGGCGATGCCTGCGCAAGGGTTGTATATGTTTAAAGTGGATTACCCAGAGCACTTTCAATTGCCTCAACGCCCTGAAACTTACTTAATGGGATTGTGAACGGATCTTTTCGCGCAGAGTTAAGTTTTTTTGCTATTATGCGCCTTATTTCAATAAAAATGGGTGTAGCATTGCATAATCGAGTGCGCGTTAAAGTGTGTGGCATAACTCAGGTGCAAGATGCATTGGCTTGCGCACACATGGGAGTGGATGCCATCGGCTTGGTGTTTTATGAACCTAGCCCTCGCCACGTGAGTATTTCACAGGCGCAATCCATTGTGGCTGCCTTACCGCCTTTTATTACCGTGGTGGGGTTAGTGGTGAACCCAAGTCCCTCCATGCTGCATACCCTGTGCCAGCAAGTGGCCATTGATGTTATACAGTTTCATGGTGATGAAACACCAGTGTTTTGTGCGCAGCATAGCCCAAGGCCTTGGTTTAAGGCATTAACCATGCATCCCACTCTTCAAGTGGAAGAAGTGGCCACCTCTTATTATCAAGCGGGAGCCCAAGGTGTTTTGTTGGATGCTTACGTAAAGGGCGCACGTGGCGGCACTGGAGTAGCGTTTGATTGGGAACGATTCCCTCAAACCACAAAAATTCCTTATATATTGGCAGGCGGGCTTAACCCGAGTAACGTGGCACAAGCCATCGCTCAAACTCAGCCTTGGGCTGTGGATGTAAGCAGTGGTGTGGAAAGCGCGCCTGGTATAAAAGATTCCCAAGCAATACAAACCTTTGTATTGCAAACACATAAAGGAGCAAGGGGTGTCTAAAGACATAGTGTATTCGCAATTCCCAGATGCAAGAGGGCATTTCGAAAAGTTCGGTGGCCGCTTTGTATCGGAAACCTTAATGGCAGCTTTGCAAGAGTTAGAAGCTGTATACATGCGTTTTCGTGAAGATAAAGCCTTTCAGGAAGAGTTTCTCCATGATTTGGCGCAATATGTGGGCAGGCCAACACCGCTTTATCATGCCGAACGATGGTCAGAGCAACTCGGTGGTGCGCAAATTTATTTAAAGCGTGAGGATTTAACCCACACTGGGGCGCACAAGGTGAATAACACCATTGGCCAAGCTTTATTGGCTAAGTATACGGGCAAGCCTAGGGTGATTGCGGAAACTGGCGCGGGGCAACACGGTGTGGCCACGGCCACAGTGGCGGCTCGCTTAGGGCTGAAGTGTCAAGTGTACATGGGGGCCGAAGACGTTGAGCGACAAAAGATCAACGTGTATCGCATGAAGCTGCTTGGTGCTGAGGTGATTCCTGTACATTCCGGTTCCGCCACCTTGAAGGATGCCATGAACGAAGCCATGCGCGATTGGGTCACCAATGTGGATGATACCTTTTATATTATTGGCACTGTGGCAGGCCCGCACCCATACCCCTTACTAGTGCGTGATTTCCAAAGCATTATTGGTCGAGAGGCCCGTGAGCAAGTACTTAAGCAGGCGGGTAAATTACCCGATGCCTTAGTGGCTTGCGTGGGCGGTGGTTCTAATGCCATTGGGTTGTTTTATCCATTC
>CALEAR010000003.1 GCA_937943665.1 uncultured Alcanivoracaceae bacterium | reverse complement strand
CCTTGAGGGTTTGCTCTTCGGTGGCGCCACCATCAATGTAATCAAATAAAAAGCGGGGCAAGCGTTTACGTGCAAGCGCTCGGTAGTCATCCACGGTGGCAGGCAGCTTTGGCATAGGATTATCCTTGTTATGAAGTGTAAGCCCAAAATAATTTAGCAACTTAGCATATTTGCCATAGCTTGTGATGGCTGCATTGGGATTGTTCAGCAAGCTAGCTTACAATGGGGACATCTGAGTGGTGGAGTTATTCCCAATGCTAGAGTTTTTGCAGCAAGAAGCTGACCCAGAAACGGGGAAATTTATTCGCCGAGTGCGCAGCTTCGTATTGCGTGAAGGGCGCCTCACTCGCGGCCAGGCCCGCGCGTTAGAAAAGTATTGGCCCCTTTATGGCCTAAGTATGAGCCAAGGCGAAATTAATTTTGAAGATGTTTTTGGCCGTAAAGCGCCCGTGGTATTAGAAATTGGTTATGGCATGGGCCATTCCTTAGCTGCCATGGCAGCGGCGAGCCCTGAGGTGGATTTTATTGGTATAGAAGTGCATCGCCCAGGGGTGGGAGCCCTGTTAATGGAGGTAGAGCGCTTAGGTCTTACTAACGTGCGCACCTATTGTGATGATGCCGTGGATGTGCTTGAGCGATGCATTCCTAAAGAATCCCTGCATCGGCTACAACTTTACTTTCCTGATCCTTGGCATAAAAAGAAACACCATAAACGCAGAATTGTACAGCCAGACTTTATAAATTTAGTGCACAGCCGCGTGGTGCCCAATGGTGTATTGCATATGGCCACGGACTGGGAAGATTATGCCGAGCATATGCTAGAGGTAATGGAATCCGTGGAAGGTTGGTGCAATACGTCCACTGATAGACCTTTTATTCAGCGCCCAGATTGGCGGCCAGAAACCAAGTTTGAACGCCGCGGTAAAGCTCTTGGGCATGGGGTGTGGGATTTGCTGTATGAGAGGTTGCCGTAGGGCGCTCGAACCGCGCGGGGTTTCCTTATTCCCCAGCCCTACCAACCCGATGTCTCTTATAGGCACCGTGAGTAGGCACTGCGAAACCACTGTTTGTTGCTGATGTGGTTTATTACAAACCCGTTGTGTGGCACCCGCCCAGTGCTAGGGCAAGTTATGGGGTGGGCATTCCGATGGGGTTTGCTGCTATGAGGTGTTAAGTGCATTCAATAGATTTGGCCATTAAATGTATAACACACTTTACAGCAGGTGGTTAAAAATCGGCGCTGCCTGTGCAGGCAGCGCTCATGATTATAGGCCTAAATTTTCTAGCACTCGTAGGCTGATTTCCGAACGGTTCATGGTATAGAAGTGTAACCCTGGGGCACCCATAGCAAGTAAGCGCTCACATAAGCGGGTAACAATATCGATACCATATTCCGTAACGGCGTCATCATCCTCTTTGATATCCTCTAAACGTGACATAAGCCAACGTGGAATATCCGCACCGCAGGCCTTAGAGAAACGCACTAAGTTAGCCACATTCATAATGGGCATAATGCCGGGATACACAGGGGCATCACACCCAATGGCGTGTAGAGCATCAATATAAAATCCGTAGGCATCGGGGTTGTAGAAGTATTGCGTAATACCACTATCGGCGCCGGCATCAATTTTGCGTTTGAAGTGGGCAATGTCATCTTCAAAGCTACGGGCCTGAGGGTGCATTTCAGGATAGGCGGCCACTTCTAGGGTGAAGTGATCCCCCGTTTGTTCACGAATAAAGGCCACTAGGTCATCGGCGTAGGGCAGTTCGCTATTGGCATAGCCCATGCCCGAAGGTAAATCGCCACGCAGGGCCACAATGCGGGTGAGGCCTGCTTCTTTGTATTGTTGAATGATTTCTGCCAGTTCGGCTTTCTCTTGGCCAATGGAGCTCAAGTGCGGGGCAGCGTCTGGGTGCACTTGCTGCATGGCGAGCACAGTTTCATAGGTGTTATCACGGGTGGAGCCGCCTGCTCCATAGGTGCAAGAGAAAAACTCAGGGTTTGCGGCCATTAAATCTGTTTGGGCCTTAATAAGATTCTCGCGACCTTTTTCTGTTTTCGGTGGGAAAAACTCAAAACTAATACGATAAGAATGTGCCATTGTTATTTCCTTTATGTACGAGGCGCATAGAAAGAGTAGCCAGCAATAAGGGAGGCGGCATCATGCCGCCTCTTGAGGCTTAATACTTATAGGTATCGTTTTTGAAGGGGCCGTTAATATCCACGCCAATGTATTCAGCTTGTTCTGGGGTGAGCTGAGTGATCACACCATCAAAGCCTTCCACCATGTAGCGAGCCACTTCTTCATCTAGGTGTTTCGGTAATACTTCCACGGTGAGGAGCTCTTTTTGCTTCTCGGGATCCAAGTTGGCATAGCCTTGCTGGAACAAATGGATTTGTGCCAGCACTTGGTTAGCGAAGGAACCATCCATAATGCGGCTGGGGTGTCCGGTGGCATTACCTAGGTTCACTAAACGGCCTTCCGATAACAGAATAAGGTAATCGTTATCCTCACGGTTGCGCCACACTTGGTGTACTTGGGGTTTAACTTCTTCCCACTCCCAATTTTCACGCATGAAGGCGGTGTCGATCTCGTTATCAAAGTGGCCAATGTTACACACCACGGCGCCTTTCTTTAGGGCCTGCAGCATGTTCTTATCGCACACATTGTAGTTACCCGTGGTGGTAACAATAAGATCCGTGGAACCAAGCAGCTCCTTGTTAATGCACTCGGGGGTGCCATCGTTAATGCCGTTGATGTAAGGGCT
>CALEAR010000002.1 GCA_937943665.1 uncultured Alcanivoracaceae bacterium | reverse complement strand
GGCCGCCTCGCCCGTGAAATTGCCGATAGCTGCTTACAATATTGGGGCGGCAATGGCTTTATGTGGGATAACCCTGCTTCCCGCGCATGGCGCGATGGCCGCCTCACATCCATTGGTGGTGGCGCCGACGAAATCATGCTCGGCATTATTTGCAAAACCATGGATATTCTTCCACGCAGAAAGAAAACGGATAAGTAGCCATGAGTGATTTACCGGTAGCAAGCGAACAGCGTGGAGGGGTACTGCACCTCACGCTCAATCGCCCCGACAAGCGCAACGCCATGAGCTTGGCCATGGTGGAAACCTTAATTAACGAGCTAGATGCAGCAGCCAACAATGAAACCATCCGCGCCATTGTCATTCGCGGCGCCGGCGGGCATTTTTGTGCGGGTGGCGATATTAGCGATATGGCCCAAGCCCGCCAAGCAGCCATGGCAGGTAATGCGGAAAGCTTTCAGCAAATGAACCGCCTATTTGGCACCCTGCTTACCAAGGTTAACGAACAACCCCAAACTGTTGTGTGCGTTACTGAGGGCGCAGTGTTGGGCGGTGGCATGGGGCTCGCTTGCGTGGCGGATATTACCCTAAGCGCGCTCGAGGCAAAATTTGGCTTGCCAGAAACCACCCTTGGCGTGGTACCTGCCCAAATTGCCCCTTTTTTAGTGCAGCGCATTGGCCTCACCGCCACACGCCGCTTAGCCTTAACAGGGGCGCGCTTTACTGGCGAAGAAGCCGCTCGTTTAGGCGTGGCACACGAGGCCGTTCCCACAGAAGCCCTCGATGCGCTTTTAGAGAACACCCTCAAACAAATACAACAATGCGCCCCTGGCGCCAACCGCGCAACCAAAGCCTTGTTGTTCAACCCTTTGCGCAATCCTTTAACCCCGGTGTTGGATGATGGCGCCGAGGCCTTCGCACAAGCCGTGCAAAGCGCCGAGGGCGCCGAAGGCACCCTGGCCTTTATGCAGAAACGCTTACCCAAGTGGGCTGAGGATAACCATGAATAAGATTTTAATTGCCAACCGCGGTGAAATTGCTTGCCGTGTGATTCGCACGGCTAAAGCCCAAGGCTAT
>CALEAR010000001.1 GCA_937943665.1 uncultured Alcanivoracaceae bacterium | reverse complement strand
GTGATAATTCAATCCATGGCCCGCATTCACAATTAAGCCATTTTCCAAGCCCACATCCAACCCCTCTCGCACCTGGCGGAAAGCCTCTGCTTGGGCCTTTGGTGTTTGTGCTTTAGCGTAATGGCCGGTGTGAATTTCAATGGCATCTGCGCCACAACGGGCAGCGGCTTCAATTTGCTCTGGCTGAGTATCAATAAAAATAGATACTTGAATACCTGCGGCTTGCAAACGTTCGGTGGCCGCTTTAATTTCATCAAAGTTAGCCAAAACATCCAAACCACCTTCGGTGGTAATCTCTTCCGCACGTTCGGGCACTAGGCAGCAGTGCTCTGGCAAAATACGTTCAGCAATGCTGAGCATTTCTTCTGTGACAGCCATTTCCAAGTTCATACGCGTTTGAATGGTGGCCTTAAGCACCTCTAAATCACGATCCACAATATGGCGTCTGTCTTCACGTAGGTGCACTGTTATGCCATCCGCCCCCGCTTGCTCGGCTAACATGGCCGCTAATACGGGTTCAGGCTCAACCCCCGCACGGGCCTGGCGTAATGTGGCCACGTGATCAATGTTCACTCCCAGTAATACTCGTTTCATATCCACCTCTCGTTCATTATTTTGGGGGCAACCGCCACCCTAGTATGTGTTGTAGCCTATCAAAGCCCAAAGGCATCTGCTTGCACTTACGCTTGTTGGAATAAGGTTCGGCTTAATAGGGGTTTAGGCCCCAAATAAGGCGCCAATAGGGTGCGCATTACATTTCTGGCGGTACGCCTTACCTCGGGACGCCATTGTTCTTGAGCTATGGCAAGTAAATGCTCACCTCGCCAACCCTCCTTATGAAGCACCCAGCCTTGCTCCGGTTGCCATGCATAACAGTGCTGCTCCTGTAGCGGGTTGCCTTGAGCATCGTGGGTAAAGTGCACGCCGTAGCCTAATTCAGCCAACAACAGCAATTCAAAACGCCGCAGCACCACATCCATGGCCTCCTGCTCTTGAGACAATGCTTCTAGGGCATCCGCATAAGCCTCTAACAAGCGTGGCTGCTTTTCATGACGAAATAACAGACGCACCAACAGTTCATTTAAATACAACCCACAATACAGCTGTTGTTTCTTTAAGGGCACAGCGGCACTAGCGGCCTCATACTTTTGCATTCGCAACAATTCACCCCCACCACCTAGCTGCACCAATAATGGTTGAAAAGGTTGCAATAGGGGTTGCTTACGCCCGCCACGGGCCACAGCCCCCACACGCCCATGTTGGCTAGTGAAAAGCTCTAAAATTAAGGCCGTATCTTGATAAGGGCGCCGATGCAGCACCCAAGCCAACTGCAAGTGATTAGGGTTCGTCCGCATAACCTAAAGAACGCAAGGCACGCTCATCATCCGACCATCCCTTACGCACTTTAACCCAAAGTTTAAGCATCACTTGTCGGCCGATGAGGTCTTCAATTTCTCGGCGGGCCTCCATGCCAATTTTTTTAATACGATCGCCACCGGCACCAATAAGAATACGCTTTTGTCCTGGCCGTTCCACCAAAATGGAAGCGGCCACATGGGTAACATGAGGTCTATCCTCCCAGGCATCCACCTCCACTGTCATTTGATAAGGCAGTTCATCACCAAGCTGGCGGAAGATTTTCTCACGAATCATTTCCGCGGCGATAAAGCGCATATTGCGATCCGTAATATCATCTTCGTCGTACAAGAAGGGCCCTTCAGGCAAATAGGAAGCAAGCACCTCTTCTAAACGGGACAGATTATGCCCCCCCAAGGCAGAAACCGGCAGCGTCTCAGCAAAATCATACTTCTTGGCAAGCATGGCCAAATGGGGTAATAAAGCTTCTTTCTCTTTAATGGTGTCCACTTTATTAATCAGTAAGAGCACCGGCGTGCTGAGCCCCTCTAATAAAGACAACACATAAGCATCACCGCGAGTCCATTTAAGGGCATCCACCACAAAACAAATAAGATCCACCCCAGCCAAGGTTTGAAACGCCGTTTGATTCATCACCCGGTTTAATGCTAGCTGCTCCCCCTCGTGAATACCCGGGGTATCGGCAATGATAATTTGATAATCATCACGGGTTAAAATGCCGTGAATTCTGTGTCGAGTGGTTTGAGGACGGCGCGAGGTAATGCTGATTTTTTGACCGATAAGATGGTTCATCAGCGTGGATTTTCCCACATTCGCACGCCCCACAAAGGCCACTGTCCCGCAACGTGTTTTACTCATGCTTGCTCCTTTAGCCACTGTAACGCCAGCGAAGCGGCAGCCTGTTCCCCGCGTCTTCGGCTTGTTCCCGTGGCATAAAAACATTGTTCCAAATGGCCTAAGGCACATTCAATATCAAATTCTTGGGCATGGGCTGTGCCACGGGTGGCCACCACCCGATATTGGGGCAAAGGTAACTGCCGCCCTTGCAACCATTCTTGCAACTGTGTTTTAGGATCCTTGTTGGTAACCTCAGGGGAAATGGCTGCTAACCGTGAGGCAAACCATCCCCGCACCACTTGGCGACAGGTGTTTTCATCACTGTCTAATAAAATAGCACCTATCACCGCTTCTAAGGCATCCGCTAAAATAGAGGTGCGCCGATGGCCGCCGCTTTTCATTTCACCAGGCCCAAGCACCAAATGCGGGCCTAGGGCGAGCTCCTTAGCCACTTCAGCCAAGGTGGCACCACGCACCAAGGAAGCTCGCATACGGGTAAGCTGGCCCTCAGCGGCGCGAGGAAACTGCTCAAACAGCCATAGGGCCACCATGTAGCCAAGCTGAGCATCTCCTAAAAATTCCAAACGTTCATTATTGGCCTTGCGGTTGGCACTGCGATGGGTAAGCGCTTGGATGAGCAATTCAGGATCATTAAACTCATAGCCCAAGCGCCCATAAAGAGGGGTTATGGTGTTAATCACTGGCGAAGGTTTTTCTCGAAATCACGTTTAAAGGTTACCACGAGCCCCACATTGGCCACCAAGGGTTCGCGCACCTCATAATCCACACCAATGCGTAGCCGAACACCGTCTTTTCTGATCTTTACATCCTTGGCGGCAATATTTTCCACACGGTTCACCTGAAAACGCTTGGCAATGGTATCGCGAATTTGATGCTCGCTTAGCATGGCTGTATTACTATCGTTAATCACGTTATTAATAACAGTACGCACTGAACTGTATTCCAAATACACAGGCACCAAGCGAATGGTGGCCATCACTAATAAACCACCAATGGCTAGGATAACCAACCAAGTGAAAATGGACAGTCCTTGTACCTTTGAACGATGTTGTAATGTGCTCATGACATTATCCTATGGGTGAGTGATAGTTTGCGGAACGCTCTTGGTATCCACTTTATCGATAGCCCAATTCCGATGGAACTGTGGCAGTGAAAATATGGGTTCCCAATGCATCCAAATGCCTAGTGCTTTGCCCACAATATGGCTTTCTGGGACAGGCCCCCAATAACGGCTATCACTGCTGTTATCGCGGTTATCCCCCACCATAAAATAGTGGCCTTCTGGCACTTCCCAAACGCCATCCTGGGAGCGTTGCTGCCAGCGCCCCATACCATTGGGTTGTAATTCTTGGCGCACATGGTGCCACTGGCCATCGAGGTTTTCTAAGAACTGTTTCTCGCGAATGGCGCCACGTTGACGTTCGCCAATTTGATGTTGCTCCACCACCTCGCCATTAATATAAAGGTGCCCTTGGCGCTGTTCCACCACATCACCAGGCAATCCTATCACGCGCTTAATAAAGTGCTGACGAGGATCCACCGGATAGCGGAACACCATGACATCCCCTCGCTTAGGCTCCCCCGTGGACCATATCTTTGTATTGGTCACGGGTAAACGTAGCCCGTAGGAAAACTTGCTCACCAAGATGAAATCATTCACCTCTAAGGTAGGGATCATGGACCCAGAGGGAATAGTAAACGGCTCGGCCACAAAGGAGCGGATAAATAGCACCAACATAAAAACGGGTAACAATGAATTACTGAATTCCACCGTTTCCTTAAGGATGCCAGGGCCACGGGCACGCAGTTTAAGCAGTTTATCTGCGCCCCACAGCACCACTCCCACCACCACGGCGATGGTGAGCCAAAAGCCGATATCAATGTTCATTAATCATTCACCTTTAACACGGCTAAGAAAGCCTCCTGTGGAATCTCCACGCTACCCACTTGCTTCATGCGCTTCTTACCTTCCTTCTGGCGCTCAAGTAGCTTCTTCTTACGGCTCACGTCACCGCCATAACATTTGGCCAATACGTTTTTGCGTAAGGCTTTCACCGTGGAGCGAGCAAT